>NZ_CALIED010000071.1:0-65459 GCF_938022135.1 uncultured Psychrobacillus sp. | reverse complement strand
CACTTTAAAATACGTAATGAAACCATTGGTACGACTACATTTTAAGAGGGAGTCGCCGCCTGCCGCTTCAATCAACAGGAGAATATGTTGTATGGGAATGGTAAATCACTAATTTATGAAAGTGATTCTAAAATATAAATGAATAAATTTCTATTCTTCCAACTAGGAAGCTGCAGTGGTTAAATGAGCATAAAGTGACTGACTTTTTAGTTCATAATCTTTTCAGTACATGTAATTTCTATTGTATTATTCATAGGGTCTAAAATAGGAAAACACCAATATCCCTTCCATATGGGCTTATTGTAATATTTTTTTATATCATTTTCTGATACGCAATTTACAATTTTTTCAAAATTATCTTTATCACATTCTAACGACCAACCTATCCTTGGTTCTGTTCCCCCTTTCCATCCTGGTTGAATGGAAAACTTGCTTGATGGTGGGTTAAATTCTTCATTGTAATCAATACTTAATTGGTGTTCACCAATTTTAAAAGTATGGAACCTTTATCATCCCATATGAGTATTAACTGAAGTATGTCTGAGTAAAACCACTTCATTTTCTCCAAATTGTTACAAAATATATATGTAAATTCCCATCGCTTCGCTATAATTACCCCCTATCATCGTTCCTTTTTCCACTAAGCTGTTCACTTAGTAAACAGGTTCAACAAAAGGGGTATTAATCCCTTCTTGGAAGACCGAAATCCAGACTAAATGAAATAAGGGGAGCATCTATTTTCCATTAAAACCTTTTCAAACTCACCTCGAAATACCGCCTAATATCAATAACGTTAAGCGTTCTATTATATAATTCTTCAACTCTACAATCAGCGTCAACTTCTTTCATAACAGCGACAGAAACTAGGCGCAACAAAGTTTCACTCCTCTGTAGTTCAACCGATGAAACCATCACGAAGAATTGTAGTATAAGACAAATAAGACCCTGAAAACCCTACGTTAGTAAAGTTATCAGGGTCTTATCAATTTCGAGAAAGATTTTAGTGTTATTCTGTTATTACTTCATAAATTAAAGGCGGTGCATCTTTTTGCGCTGCTTCAATTTGGATGTTTTTGTGTAATTTATTGACAACATCTTGAATATCTTCAGAGTTAGCATGGATGGTAGCTAGTGATTCGCCTTTTTCTACACGATCTCCTACCTTTTTGTTAAGGATAATTCCTACTGCTAAATCGATTTCTGACTCTTTCGTTGCTCTGCCAGCTCCTAGTAACATAGCTGCAGTACCAATTTCGTCCGCTTCCATATAAGTTACGTAGCCTGCTTCCTTAGCAGTTAATTCTGTAACAAAAGCAGCCTTAGGTAGCAAATCAGAGTTATCGACTACATTTTCATTTCCGCCTTGCCATTTGATGAATTGCTTGAAGATTTCTAAAGCAGATCCATCGTCGATTACCTTTTTCAGCATTGCTCGAGCTTCTTCTAACGTCTCTGCTTTTTCTCCAACGACAACCATTTGACTACCTAAAGTTAAGCACAGTTCCGTTAAATCCTCTGGGCCATTTCCTTTAAGCGTATCTATCGCTTCCTGTACCTCTAGAGCGTTTCCGATTGCTCGGCCTAGTGGTTGACTCATGTCAGAAATAATTGCCATTGTTTGACGTCCAACACTATTACCGATTTGCACCATAGCTTTTGCTAGCTTACGAGCATCTTCAGCCGTTTTCATGAATGCTCCATCACCAGTTTTAACGTCAAGCACAATTGCACCAGCACCTGCTGCAATTTTTTTACTCATTATAGAGCTTGCAATAAGCGGAATGCTATTAACTGTTGACGTTACATCTCTAAGTGCATACAGTTTTTTATCTGCTGGAGTCAAGTTACCGCTTTGACCGATTACAGCCACTTTTATTTCATTTACTTGTTTTACAAATTGCTCAGAAGATAATTCTACATGGAAGCCTTCAATTGCTTCTAGCTTGTCTATTGTTCCACCAGTGTGACCTAAACCGCGTCCACTCATTTTTGCTACTGGAACGCCACAAGCAGCTACTAGAGGTCCTAAAACTAAAGTAGTTGTGTCGCCTACCCCACCAGTAGAATGCTTATCAACTTTTACACCCTCGATCGCTGATAGGTCAATTTGTTCTCCTGAGTTAACCATAGCCATCGTTAGGTTGGCACGTTCCTCATCATTCATATCTTTGAAGTAGATTGCCATTAGTAATGCACTAGCTTGATAATCAGGAATAGAACCGTTTGTATAGCCATCAATAAAGAAACTAATTTCCTCTTTTGTTAGAGCATGGCCATCTCTTTTCTTTTCAATAATGTCATTCATTCTCATTTTCATACACGTCCTTTATTTTAATAAAGATAGGAAGCTTTCACCAAATGCAGTTGGCTTTACATCAAAGTTATCTGCAATTGTTGCTCCTATATCTGCAAATGTCATACGTAAAGGCAATTCTTTAATTTCTGTAAATCTAGGTGAATAAACAGTTAATGGAACAAATTCACGCGTGTGGTCTGTTCCTGGCATTGTAGGGTCGTTTCCGTGATCAGCTGTAATGATTAATAAATCATCACTTGTTAGCTTAGGAAGCGCTTCCTTCAAGCGAGCATCGAACTCTTCTAGAGCCTTACCGTAGCCAATTGGATCTCTGCGGTGACCATATAAAGCATCGAAGTCTACTAGGTTTAAGAAACTAATACCTGTAAAGTCTTTATCCAACGTTTCGATAAATTTGTCCATGCCATCCATGTTATCTTTTGTTCTAACTGTGGAAGTAATACCTTCCCCATTAAAAATGTCATTAATTTTACCAATCGCCATTACTTCTAAACCAGCATCTTGCAATTCATTCATTGCTGTACGAGCGAACGGTTTTAGAGCATAGTCATGACGATTTGAAGTACGAACAAAGCTTCCTGGCTCTCCAATAAATGGACGTGCAATGATACGACCAACTAAAAATTCAGGAGACAACGTCAGTTCTCTTGCGATTTCACAAATTCGGTATAATTCTTCTAATGGAACCACTTCTTCGTGTGCAGCAATTTGAAGAACTGGATCAGCGGAAGTATAAACGATTATTGCTCCCGTTTTCATATGCTCTTCCCCTAGCTCGTCTAAAATCTCTGTACCACTCGCTGGCTTGTTGCCAATCACCTTACGCCCTGTTTTCTCCTCTAAAGCATTGATAAGCTCTTCAGGAAATCCGTTTGGATATACTTTAAATGGTTTGTCGATATTTAACCCCATAATCTCCCAGTGGCCAGTCATCGTATCTTTACCGACAGAAGCTTCTTGCATCTTCCCGTAATAAGCTGTTGGTTGATCTGCTGGAGCAATACCTTTAATAGCTTCAATATTTCCTAGCCCTAGCTTTTGCATTTCTGGCATTTTCAATCCATTCATTTTTTCTGCAATATGTCCAAGTGTATGTGAGCCAACGTCACCGAAGGCTGCAGCATCTGGTGCTTCACCGATTCCGACAGAGTCCATCACAATGACATGTATACGTTTAAATTTTCCCATAATTTCTACCTCCTACTTGTTCTTTATTAGTGTACCAAAAAATCTCCGAAAATAAATGTCAGACCTCTGACATTATGCACGAGGATGGTATTGTTTGTAAACTTCTTTTAATCGCTTTTTACTTACGTGGGTGTAAATCTGTGTCGTAGAGATGTCAGCATGTCCTAACATTTCCTGAACGGCTCTTAGATCTGCCCCATTCTCAATCAAGTGAGTTGCAAAAGAATGCCGTAAAATATGTGGTGTAATTTCTTTTTTAATGCCAGCAGCAAGGACATGCTTGTTTAGTAATTTCCATATTCCCTGTCTTGTTAAACGTTTCCCTCTTTGATTGATAAAAATAGCATCTGTACGTTCTTTTTTGAGTAGTGCAGGGCGTGCATGTTCGATATAATTGCTACAGGCACGCAATGCTGCTCCACCAAGTGGAATAATACGTTCCTTCCCTCCCTTACCAAACACACGGACAAATCCCATCGATAAATGTAAATCCTCTAAATTTAAATTTAGACACTCACTTATACGCATACCACTTGCATACATAAGTTCAAACATTGCGAGGTCTCTCACTCCCTGCGGCTTGGACACATCAATGCTCGCTAAAAGGGTGTTCAGCTCCTCAACTGACAAAAAGTTCGGTAGCTTCTGCTCTAGTTGAGGAAGCTCTAAATGAATAGTAGGGTCGGTTGTTGTCACTTTATCCCGCAACAAAAACTGATGAAAGGAACGGATAGACGAAATATGTCGAGAAACTGTTCGGGCTGATTTACCTTTTTCCTTTAAATCTCTTAAATGTAAAATGATATGATGCCGTTCAACGTCTGCTAAACTACTTAATTGCTGGATGGTAAATATAGACTTTAAATATTCCGTTAAATCATTTTTATAGGAAACTAATGTATTCTCTGCTAGCTGTCGTTCTATGCGGAGGAAATGCAAATAATCTTCTAAATGAAGCAGACCCTCTTTCATCAAAAAACCTCCTATTAAATAATTATGCAATTAAAAAAAGGATAGCATATTTTAGCTATCCTTTTTGGTTATTTATCTTGGCAACGATGGCAGATCCCATGGAACGTTAAACGATGATCTTTTATAATAAAATTCCATCTTTTTTCCACGATTGCCTCTACATCCTCTAGCAAGTCCTCTTGAATTTCATCCACAGCTCCGCATTCGATACATACAAGATGATGATGAAAATGTGCAGCGCCTTCTTGTCTTAAGTCATAGCGTGATACGCCATCTCCAAATTGAATTTTATCTACTACATTCAATTCATTTAATAACTCTAATGTTCGATAAACAGTCGCTAGTCCTATATCAGGTGATTTTTCTCTAACTAGTAGAAAAACATCCTCCGCACTCAAATGATCTTCTTCATTTTCAAGCAATACTCGAACTGTCGCTTCACGCTGTGGCGTCAGTTTATAGCCCGCACCAGATAATTGTTTTTTAATACGATCAATACGGCTCTCCATATGACGCCTCCTTAACTACCACTATTATAACAAGAAGTGTTTTCTCATTACAAGAGATTCACATAATAATAATTATTAATAAATACTAATTATTAAATACGATAAATGGTAAAAGAATAAACTCTATTATAATAGTAATTATATAGAAGCCAAGTGTAAAGAGATTTACTCTTCTTGCCAATGCAAGTAATAGGATACAGTAGACGAGTTGAAATGGGAACCACCAAAATACATACGGAAAAGTACTTTCTTGAGTTTGCAGCAAAAAACTGGAACAGAATCCATAAAAGGTAATTTTGAATGCGCAAATGACTAAGATGAATCTTTGTAAGTAGCGATGCTGATAAAACAAGAAAAAAACGACTGCAATCATCAAGTGAGGAAAAATCGTCTCTAGGAAACTAGGTGGCCCTTCCAATAAGACTCGTGCATCCAAAAGGTTGATAATCCACTGCTGCTGTTCTGGTGAGCTACGTTCAAAAAGTATTAATCCTCCTATAAAACTAACAACTAGTACACAAAAAGATACGAAAATAGTATAAGACTGGTTCAACTTGGAATCCCCCCTATCTATTTTCATCTTATGCTTGTACTAGGTTCAAACATGCTTATTTTAAATAATCTTTTAACCAAATATAGGCGAAAGCTGTTTTTGCATCAAAGATCTTTTGAGAGATTACCATTTGTTCCATATCTTCAAGACTGACATGTAATAATTCAACGAACTCATCCTCGTCTAAATCAGCTGGATTCTCCATTTTTACAATATTTTCAGCCAAGTAAAGGTGTATAATCTCATCAGCAAATCCAGGTGAGGTTGCAAAAGATTGTATATACCTTAGATCATTACAAGTATAGCCTGTCTCCTCTTCAAGCTCTCGCATTGCTGTAAGTTCTGGTGCCTCATTTGGCTCAATTTTACCAGCCGGTATTTCAATAATAGAGCGTTCCAGTGCTTTTCTATACTGTTCTACTAAAATTATTTTTTTATCGTCAGTTACAGCTATTACTGCAACTGCTCCCGGGTGCTTCACAATCTCTCTTTTACCTTGCTTCCCATTCGGTAAAAGAACATCATCTACCTGTAATGTAATAATTCGACCAGTATATTTTAAATCAGTTGTAACTGTTTTTTCTTCAAATTTTTTCATTAATTTTCTTCCTCTCATTTGAATCTATCTAATTCTCATTGTACCATGTAGGAAAGGAAGTGATAATCTTGGAAAAAAGACAATTAGGAAAAAGTGAAATCTCTATTTCAGAAATCGGACTTGGTTGTATGTCACTACCCACAAACATTACAGAAGCCGAAAAGATTATTCAAACGGCTATGGAACATGGTATTACGTATTATGACACGGCAGATTTGTATGACCGTGGAGAAAACGAAAAGATTCTAGGTACTCTTCTTAAACCTCATCGTCAGGACATAGTTATTGCCTCTAAGGTCGGTAATCGACTAAACGAAAATGGTGATGGCTGGCATTGGGATGCCTCAAAAGAATGGATTCAAACGGCGATACATGAATCCCTAAAACGCCTTCAAACAGATTATATTGATGTGTACCAGCTACACGGCGGGACAATGGATGACAATGTGGATGAAGTGATCGATACGATGGAATCTTTAAAAAAGGAAGGCCTAATTAGAGAATACGGCATCTCTTCTATCAGACCGAATGTTATTAACCGCTTCCTACAAAAAAGCAATGCAGTATCGGTTATGATGCAATATAGCTTGCTAGATAGAAGACCAGAGGAGTGGTTACACTTACTGGAACAAAACGAGACTACCCTGCTTAGTAGAGGCTCGCTTGCAAAAGGTATGCTGACCGAAGATGAAGGTCTTATTCGTGCTAAAAAAGCAGGCGACTACCTCTCTTATACAAACAAGGAGCTACTAGACACTATAGGGGAACTAAAGTCTTTAAATGCATCACTAACTAGCATAGCTCTTCACTATGTCCTGCAAAGTGGCGCTGCAATCGTTGGAGCGAGTTCACCCGAGCAATTATTGGAAACAATCGAGGCGTATCAAGCTAAGATACCTGATGACTTACTAGCAAAAGCTTCTGAAATAACGAAAAAAACTACTTATTCAGAGCATCGAATATAAAAATAGCACTAGGCTCCTTGAATTTGTTCAAATCAAGGAGCTTTTCTTATGAAAAGGAGGATTATCGTAAATAATTGGTTGATTGTCGTAAAATAGCTTCTGATTGTAGTAAACTACTTTGTCATTGTCGTAATCTAGTAGATTATTGTAGTAATCCTTATTTTTTCTGCAAAAAGCTCTTTGTCATATCTACACGTTCTTGGACAGTATAATCTCCTTCTATCCGCAAAACTGGACAAGTCAATGTCTTCAACCAATCGTCGTGTAAGGCTCTACTTCTCACTTCCAATCCCGCATGATCATATAACCCAGCCCACTCCATAAACTCCTTGTATTGTTCGTGCTTGGGTCCACCTGCTAAAATGTCATTTCCGTATCTTTGAAATTCTCTTTTCTCTAGTCTTTCTAATCTAATTTCTGAAGGAATCCATAAAAAAATGACTACATCAAAATAAGTTTTTAAATCGTCTCCCCAACCACATATTGCTCCAGATAAGATTGAATTTCCATGTGAGTTTAAATCTCTTTCCAGGAGGTCTTTTCTTTCTTCCAGTTCTCTTATCTCCGTATATTTTGTTAACCAAAAATAATCATCTGTGTCCAAATGGGTCCAGCAAAGTTCATCGGATAATGCTTTCGCTAAGGTAGTTGTCCCAGATCCAGAAGCACCAAATATATGTATTTTCACTAGTTTTGTCCCCCATAACATCGTATAACGGCTCTTTAATTAGTTCTATAAGTAATTGGATGAGAAAGTAAAATTTAATTAGTTATTTTCCCACTAAAATGCCCACCTTCATAAACACCCTCTTTCCATAAAACATTTCCATTACTATCAAATGCTTCGATTTTCAATGGGTCTGGTTCCCCAGCATCTGCTTCTTCTAAAGCATCAAAGGTAACAAACCAACATCTTAATCCTTCAGAAATCTCAACAATTGTAGCTCCCTTCTCTATTGTTTTTTGCTTCACAAGCACGGTTGTAATTTGATCATTTGTGATAATTCCTCCAACCAATGTTAAAGGTACTTTTGGATTATTAAACATTACCCAGTCCATACCGTCACCAGGATCTATCTCACCGTTTCCAGTATGTGTCCAATATTCATCAACCGACTTTTTATATCCAATACGGAATCCTGTTTCATCTTCATAAAACACAACTTCATAATCTTCCTTTTGCAGTTTATCCAATATCTCAGTTGATTTTGGATGTGGAACGCTTTCTATAAAGTCCTCCGTACTATTTATGCTAAAAGTATATGAGCAGCCTGTCTGTAGCAGTAACACTATAAAAACCAAAAGTAATTTTTTCTTCATTAATCATTCCCCCCTTTGCTATATGAAAGTATATAATAACTTTCTCGTCATTAATTTACGTATATCTAGAATTTTAGTTTCAAAATATTCAATAAATAAATTAGAGTTCAGCATTAGAAAGTTAAATTTCTTAAACGAAGTCAATATTTGTTAATTTCTAAAGCTTCGTTAAAGTTATTGGTTAATTTGATTAAAACTTCATTTTTTTATAGTGATTGTAAACATTACAGAAGTGACATTCAAATGACTATTAAGAACATAAATTTTGTTTATGCAAGTAAATTTATAAGCACTTTATCGATGAATTAAAGAGCCGTTCCCATTTATTGATTGGAGCACCAGACGGCGACATAAGCAGGGTTGAGTGAGACAGATAAGACATCACAACCACGCGCGTAAGCGATGGGTGATGGCTTATCGCTCACTCCGCGAAAAAGCGTCCGGCTGGTACGAAAAATCAATTCTACTTTCTGATTTAAAGATTCCTTGCAACATTAATCAACCATACCCTTTTACATAGCTATTTCAAAAAAAGCAGCCCCAAAGTCTTTAAATGACTTTTGGAGCTGCTCTTCTATTTTATATTATTTCCATTCTCTTTCTGTGTAGCCCTTTGCCTTAATTCCTTCGTTTGTTTCCTTAATAATTTGTTCTCCTCCACGTTTCATGTATTCCTCAACCAAGCTATCCCATTCAGAGATTGGTCTTTGGCCAGCAATCATTTTTGCTTGCTCGTTCATGATGAATTGTGTTAAATCAGTGCCTTTCTCCTGATTTGTAGGAGACATTACTCCGTATGAAGGATCTACATAAAGCTTGTTAGATTCAAACATTTCCTGAAGAGATTGAACCATTTCCTTCATTTCTGGCATTTTGTAATCATCTGCATATGTGATATTTGCATCTTCTGGTACTTGCTCACGATTGTCTAAGAAGTAAGTCGAAGGTGAAAGTCCATCAGATGAGAAATTTGGCAATTGAACAGCCTGCCCATTTTCCATGTTATACCCTTTTCCTTCTCCACCTAAATAGAAATCGAAATCGGCGTTATCCGGATTTTTTGTATCCCTTGGGTAATATGTTTTACCAAAGTCAACCATTTCTAAAGCACGGAAAATCTTACCTTCGTCTCCAGCCATGTTAGCATTTAAAGCTAGAATACCTGAATAACCAGATCCAATAGTGAAGCCCTTGGACTTATCTGGAGCCTCAAAAGGAGGTATTGCTATTAAATGTGCATCTGGATTTGCTGCTAAAAGACCTTCGAAATAGGCTTCAGACATACCTGAAACTCCCCCAACAAAGATTCCAGCTTTTCCAGAGTAAAACTCCGTGTTCGTGCTAGCCCAATCAAGAACTGCAAAATCCTTCGTCATCGCTCCTTCTTTATAAAGGTTAGCAAAAAATTGGATCAAGTCTTTTCTACCGTCAGAAATAATTCCTGGGATGTAATTTCCTTCTTTATCTTGGTGATACCAAGCGTTAAAGTCCCAGTAAGTTCCCATATTAAAGTTCGGGTTAATATTTTCACCAATTGCAACGCCGTAAGTATCATCTTTTCCATTACCATCTGGATCTTCCTTCGTAAAAGCTATCGCTACCTTCTCCAGTTCTTCATAAGAAGTAGGAACTTCTAAACCAAGCTTATCTAACCAATCCTTACGAATAACTGGTGTTACAGGGTACGGTTGAGAGTAACGTGGAATACCATAGATCTTCCCGTTCACTTTAAAAGAGTTGTAAACGTATTCTGGGATTTTCCCTAGTGTGTCATAATGCTTAAGATAATCATCTAAAGGCAGGAATGCTCCCTGCTCTGCCCATTGATAAAAACGAGTGTCTGTTCCTGGAAATCCGATTAGGTCTGGCATAGATCCAGAAGCAACTATAGCAGACGACTTTTCAATATAGTCCCCCTGAGGAATAATTTCCGGCTTATAGTCCACGTTAAAGCGTTCATTTATCATATCAAGACCCGGGCTTTTCAGTGGTGGTGGATCACCGAAACGAAATGTCATTCCCGTAATCGTGTACTTTTCTGTATGATCAAACGGATCTACTGCCGTTTCCTCTTTGTTTGGTTCTGCACTATTTGTCTCTTTTTCCGGCTCTTTCGCTGGTTCAGTTTGGGCATTTTCATCGGTACAAGCTACTAAAATTAGACCAATGATAAGAATTAGAAAACCATAAAACCACTGCTTACTTCTCACATTAACCCCTCCATTACTATTTTGTCTGGTGTAAATAAATTCTCGATGTCCATTGCGATAGAAAGTCACCCCTTAACAGATCCAAGCATCACTCCTTTAGCAAAGTGTTTTTGTAAGAATGGATAGACGATTAAAATCGGTAAAGTAGCTAACAATATAGCAGCCATCTGAACGGTTTCGGGAGGTGGAAGATTTTCCAGCATTGCTGCATGCCCCCCTAGTGCCGCATTAGGCTCATTGACTATTACAATTTGCCTTAAAATTACTTGAATCGGCCATTTTGCAGGATCATTTAAATATAGAACCCCTGAGAAATAACTGTTCCAATGACCTACTGCGTAAAATAAACCGAATGCTGCCAAGGCTGGCTTCGACAAAGGTAAAATAATGCGAGTAAATATTTGGATATCGTTTGCACCGTCTATTAATGCCGCCTCTGTCAGTTCCTCTGGAATTCCTTTAAAAAACTGTGTAATAATGATCAGATTAAATGGACTAATCGCCACAGGAATTATAAGAGCCCATAAGGAATTTAATAATCCCGTTTCCTTTACAATAATATAGGTAGGGATCATCCCTGCTGAAAATAGCATCGTAAACAATACTAGAAAAAGAATTGTTCGTTGCCCTAAAATATTTCTAGTTAGCGAGTAAGCCATCGTCGTAGTAAAAAATAGATTTACTAATGTTCCAACGACAGTAATATATACCGTTACGAACAACGAACGAATAAATTGATCAGAGCCTAATATATACGTATAAGCATCAGTCACCCATTCCTTTGGCCATAACAAGAAATCACTATTTAATACATCACTAACACTAGAAAACGAAACCGAGAAAATATATAGAAAAGGAAAAAGCATGGCTCCTGCGATTAATAAGAGAACTGTACCATTGAAAAAATCCATTACTTTTTCCCCTGAAGACCTAAACATGAACATACCCCCTTCCAGATGATAGTCTTCCATAAAGACACGTCAACTTGAATCTTTCAAATGGTCAATATAGACCTTCCTCACCAAATCGTTTAGCAAGCCTATTTGCAAGAACCACTAAAATCAAGCCAATTATTCCTTTAAATAGACCAACAGCTGTTGCAAAACTAAAATTCGCCTGCTGTATTCCTTTAAAATAAACATACGTATCGAGAACATTACCCGATTCCATATTAAAAGGATTTAGCATTAGAAAGATTTGTTCAAAACCACTGTCCATCACGTTTCCTAAACGAAGGATTAATAAAATAACAATCGTACTTTTTAATGCAGGCAATGTTATATGCCAAATTTGTCTCATGCGACTCGCACCATCCATGACAGCTGCCTCATATAGATGAGGGCTGATGCCGGATAAGGCAGCTAGAAACAATATGGTACCCCATCCAGACTCCTTCCAGATGACCTGCAATACAACAATCGGTTTAAACAGCGCCGGATCTGTTAGAAAAGGGATAGGATTCATATCTAGAAAAGATCCAAGAAAGTTATTTATTAAACCTTCACTTCGTAGAAAGATAACAGTTATTCCAACTACCACAACCCAAGAAAGAAAGTGAGGCATATATACAACAGACTGCAGAAATCGTTTATACATTTGGTTTCTTAACTCATTCAGCATAAGTGCTAAAATAATGGAAATAGGAAATGCAAAAATAATTTGTAACATGGAAATCTGAAGTGTATTCCAAATTACTTGTATAACCTCCGAGTCTTCAAAAATGGATTGAAAGTGTTTTAATCCAACCCAAGGGCTCTTAAGAAATCCTTGGAATGGACTATAATCTTTAAATGCTAACAATAATCCAATCATAGGAATATATCGATAGATTAAAAAGTAAAGGGCACCTGGCAAAAGAAGTAGCAATAGATACCGATCCCGCCACAGTTTTTGCTTAATAGAATTTTTATTTGGGGGCTTTGGTTTTTCCTTGACGTGAGCTACTGTCGGAACAACTGTCTCAGCGTCTTTATTTTGAGTAACAATAACTTATTTCCCCTTTCCTTAAAGCTATTTACCAATTTGTTTACCTGTATAATACCTGTATTTATATTACCAATTTTAGTTTAAATTTTACATTTATTCAATATTTTTCTAAAATTATTTATTTCTTATATTCAATTGGCTCTTGCTGTTTTGATTCAATAATTTTAAACAGTTTATTGGATAGAAATATTAAAGTAACGCCTATTAAACTCCCACTATAAAAAGGTATGAGTCCAGGAATTTTCATGACTAAATAATAGGGGAAATAAAAACCTAAAACCATGAACACCGCAAACAAAGGATGGGCCAAAACGATATAAATACAATCCTTGAAGTACTGGGAAAGCTTCATCTGATAACCGACATAAAGTGGAAAAGCATACAATAAAGCGATCAAATAAATTATACCTAATATAAAGAAGAAAAATGATGCTATTAAGGCTGGTATATTTGGAAGGCTACGAAAAAACTGCAAATCTACAAAAAGAATAACGCCTATAATAAACCAAATATAACCATAGATATTAGCTTTCAACAATTCTTTTCTATATATATCCTTGAAGTAACGAAAGGTTTTTATATCCTCTTCACCATAGCTCCATTTGCGTATAACCGATAGCATAGCAACTGTAGCTGGGAAAAACCCTACAACGCCTAGTCCTAAGATGATTCCGCCTAACCAAAGGATGTTTATATAGGCAAGCCGCATTCCCCAGTCCATGTATCGATATAGCGTTCCTCTCCAGCCTGTCAGCTCCATACCATTCACCTCGTGTTTATCTAACCTTTTAAAGATTCAATCTTCTCAGCCTAAAATCTTCATTCATCTCAATTTATTTCTTATTACTTTATGAATTCATTGAAAGAATCATACTTTTTATACAATAGAATTCATATTCTCAGGCTAATGGCTTAGAATTTCAATTCATCTCTTATACCAATAAATGATTATTTACCTTTAAAACTACTTTATCTTATTCTAAAAGCTGTTGTATTCTTTGGCATGTTTCCTCTGGTTTCTCCATATTTGCCCATAAAAAATGCATTTCTCGTTCAATTAACTCAAATTCTTCAATCGTTAGGTGTAAATCCTTGATCGTTTTAGCGTCTGGCATCGTTTCAATAAAGGCATTGTAATGCTCTGGATGAATATCCGGCTGGAGGAGTCTATTGTCTTCTGCAACCTTTCGCAGCATTGGAATCGTACATCCATTTTTCTTTATCAATATTTGTGCCTCTTCACTAACCATAAAATCGATCAGTGCATGTGCAGCTGGCTTATTTGGACTATCTACATGGACACCAAGTGCCCCTCCAAGTAAAAGTGTGCCTACCTCTTTATTTTTAGGCGGTGGAATTACATCCCATTGTATCTTATGGTCTCTGAATTCATTCATAAAATAATAGGTAGTTAAAATCATCGCTGCCCCTTCTCGCATAAACAGGTTCTCAGCGAGGTCGTTGCTACCATGTGAAAAAATAGGGGAAACCTGATGTTTGTACATTAAATCTACACAAAACTCTAACGCTTCTATATTTTCCTTACTGTTCATCACCGGCTTAGTTCCGGTTGAATCTTTAAAGCTTCCTTTATTTTGTAATAGAAAAACTGGCCATCTGTTAGTAGAGGAGGAAAAACAAAAACCATACTCATTCACTAAATTATCCTCATTTAGTTCATGTGTTGTTTTTCTGGACACCTCTAACAGATCATTCCAATCTTCTATATGAAAATCGTTTAGGACGCCTGCTTTTTCAAATATGCGTTTGTTGTAGCAGATCATTACTGGCGAGAAAACAAACGGGGTAACATGCATTTTGTTTTCCGTTGAAAACATTCGAAAAACTTGGTGATAACTATCCTTCATCGGATCTATATGTGCTGGTAAATAGGGGTCTATAAGATCTAAGTGATCCGTCTCCATCAGCTGTCTATAATGATAGTCTGAAACCATAAAAACGTCCGGGCCAGTACCATGTTTAAACGACTGCATAAGGTTATAAACGTACTGATCATTAGGTAAGATTTCGAGATTTATCTTAATATAAGGATTCAACTGTTCAAATCTCTGAATGATTTGTTTAATAACCTCAATCTCATAGGAGTTTGAAAACCAACCAAGCGTTAATGTTTGCTTTTGTGTATCATCAGGCAGGGTTACCCGGTTTCCCTTTCCTGCTATTTTTTCTATAAGCCCTTCTTCCACTAGCTCTGCTAACGCTTTTCTTATGGAAACTCGACTAAGCGCATATTCTTTACTTAATGTATTTTCTGGCAATATAAATTCCCCAGGTTTAATCTTCCCTGTAATAATCTCTTGTTTTACCTCATGGATAAACTTGTTATAACGACTTTCAAAGTCACTTTGTCGTTTTATCAATGCTTACAACTCCCCTGCCAAAATTGGCGCTATATAAAGATATGAATCTATCATAACATGTGCAAGGTTGGTAGTTTTATTTCATTAACCATTTATCTAAAAATAAGTAAGCTGCTTGCCTAATTTCATAGGGAAAGTCATGACCCGAGTTCCCTATTAATGTTTGGATTTTTTCTGTACAATCCATCCACTTATACAATGAATTTAGTTCAAAAAGTCCTTCAGCAGCTGGTTTCCAATGGGGGAAAATAGAATCATTTTGCCCCATCCATAGAAAAAAAGGAGTAGGTGACACTAATGCAGCTATTTCAGTAAATTCAAAAGGAACCTTATCATCATTTATGTAGTTACTTAACTGGGGGATATGACTAAACCAATCTCGTTTTCCCCAACGATGTAACTCCGGATCTCCTGCAAATGTTGAAAATCCACAACTACATACTACTGCCTTTATTCTACGGTCTACGCCAGCTAAAAAGTAACCGTTGTAGCCTCCAAGTGAGTGTCCGATCACCCCTATTTTATCGCTGTCTACACAATTTAAGCTCTCTAATAGACTTATTCCCTGCTGATGATCCACAAGCATTTTAGCTACTGCAGACCAGTTCGGATATGCGGCGTCAAAGCTTGCTGTCTGAAAAGGCTTTCCGTCCTGTCGCACCCGTTCTCCAGCTGTTATCGTATCTGGGGCAAGTACTACATAGCCTCTCTTAGCAAGCTCAAGTCCATATTGTCTGTTTTGCCGTCCCTCTGTTGTACTTACATCATCCTTCCCGTTGTCGCTCGTTGGATGAAGCGCAATAACGGAGGGATATTGTTTGTGACTAGAGTTCAAAACCTCTATGGCGTCATCTTTAGTAGAAACCTTTTTGCTGTTACTTCCTTTCGGTATTAGCAGGTTTGCTGGAACCATATCGTCGAAAACAGTGTCGTACCTTATCTTTATTAAATAGTAATCTTCATACGATTTCCAAGAGATTATATCAAAATGTGTCTGTACTAAAGGTGGGACCCCACCAATACATTGTAACCAAATTTTTTCGATTGCATCTCTTTTGTTCTCCCAATCTCTTTTACGTTCCATTAATCGCAAAAGAGAAGGCGCACCCTGTTGATGTAAAGTGGACAATGCATACATTTCTTCACCCCATCATTCTATACTTACACTATATAAATGACTGCCACTACCATAGTAAACTCTTCCATTAAATAGAACAGTACCACTGCTCGCTTTAGCTTCTAACCCTTTTTTAAGTATTGGTTCGGGGCATGGTTGCTTAACATCAATCGCAATAAGTGCGTCTGACATAAGACAGTAAAGCGTGTGATTAGGCTCGTCATAAACGAAGCCTGAACGAATCGGTTCCCCATAACTGGATAGATCTTTTCCGGAAAGAATAGAATTCATTTCAGTATCCCATATAAAGTACATTCCTAGCCCAGTAACACCATGCACCCGATTATACATATCTGTATAAATAGCAATAATTTCTCGTGTCCCTTTAAAGGGTACGAAACTGCATTTTAGTTGCATGGTTGTTCGATCAAGCATATATAAGCGTGCATCCTGTTCTTTTGATACTGCTCCTCCAGGTGCCTCTACACTTGTGCCCCCTATAATATCTCCTTTACTGAGCTCACTAAGACAAATAGTACTGTGAAAGGGTAATATATCTTCATTGCGTATTACGACCTGCTTTTCTGTATCCATATTATAAATTGCCAAGGCACCACCAACTAGTCCATAGCCCGGAAACCCACCCCATATTACTTCTTTCGTTCCACTCAAGGCAAGGGCACAGCGAGGTCGATGAATCTGATCCTCTTCTAAAACTAAACGAGGAATAGAAGATTGCTGATCTAAATCGTGAACATATAGCTTTCCACCTGCGTATGCCACTCCCACTAACAGATTTTCATGGGAAGCATAGGCACAAATATTTCCTCCCCCTCCCTTTTCTAGTGCTCCAAAATTTTGAAGAGAGTTTTTGGTTGGATCATACCGAAAAAATTGTAGAGGGTGCATGGACGTACCATAGATAAATCCGTCTGGAGCGAGAAAAAGACTTGAAAGCTCCGCTCCCTCCGAATGGTATATTAAATGAATCGTTTTCTGTATCCCACTATCCTTATGACTAATTTGAACAAGCCCTTCAGATAAGCTGTAGTGCTCGATCTGATAATTTGATTCATCTGGAATGTGGACTTTTTGAAATCCTGTTCCTACAAAACTAGAAGGTGCAACGTCCGCTGCTGGATTACATTCTCCCTGAGAAAACTTTAGCCACTGAGAGGCCGTTAACACATTCTTTAAGTCGGATGCCTCTATGTGTCCATAGACAGTACCATCGTTTCCAAGATATACATAGCCTGCTCCCTTCTGCCTTTGATGAGAGGAAAGCAAACTCTTTTTCTGGCCAGTTATTAAATGGTAGGCTATTATATCTCTTTTCTCAGTTCCAATTCCCATATAAGCCCATCCGTGCGTATCAAGCGCTACTGTTCCTGGATATTTTTCCTCGGCATGCATAGAGCCGTAATCTACAACATGCTGCGATTTGCTATCATAGGAAAGCAAGTGACAGTGAGGGTATGTAGTGAAATAAATCATTCCCTCACTGTCCTCTGCAAAGCTAAAACCGACTATTTCCTCACCATTCTCTATTACTTGATAATCCACAAAGCACTCTTTGAAAGGGTCTAACACGAGCAGCATCTTACCTGCCCCCGTATAAAATAAGCCTCCACTACTAAATGAGGCAAAAGGGTATTCTTTATTTTCCAGTGGAAAGAAAACTTGCTTGCTTGTTCCTTTTTCTAAGTCGATTATTAACACAAAGCCCTTGGCCGCAATTACTAATTTACTCGCTTGTTCCTTCGTACATATAGCAGCTGTTCGCTCCTCCTCCGCGACAACCGGAGTTCCATGATCTATAAGTTTGTTATACATATAGGCTCTCCTTTAGACGCAATAATGGGCAGCTACCTTATTTAAGGCAGTAATCATATCCTCTATATCATGATCACTAAAAAACTCATTTATATCTAACCGTATCGCTGTCTTCAAAATTTCTTCAGCATTTGGACAGCTACCGGCTTGATAACTATACTCACCTAGACTAAAAGGATATTCGCTATTTAAGTAAGCCTGTTTTTGTTGGAATAGGCTTTGTGCGTATAACACTTGTGGAATGTACCCTGGTGAATTTGGAATACCCTCTGCTGTAAGTGCCGCTGAGAACTCTTCACGGGTGCAGCTTAACACATCTAAGTCGAGCGTTAGCATATAAAACCAGTAGCTGCACCATCCCCCAGTTGTTATTTTCATTGGCCGTATGCCCTTGGTATTCTGTATTCCACTACTCAATCGTTCTCCAAGCTTATTTCTTCGCGTACATATCCAATCCAGTTTTTTTATCTGCGCAATACCAACAGCACCTTGAAGTTCTGTCATACGATAGTTAGGTGCCAGATATTGAATATCTTTTACAACTTCCTTGTCATGTCTTTTATAGTTTTTATCTGCAAATGCATGAGTGGTAAAGTAATCTTCCTCTTCCCCGGAATTTACAGTAACAATTCCGCCATCGCCTGTAGATATATGCTTAAAGTCGTTTGTACTAAAGCATCCATAATCACCAATTGTGCCAGTTAAGCGCCCTTTGTAAGTAGTGAGATAGCTTTGGGCACAATCCTCTATCACTTTTACATTGTACTTTCTAGCAAGTTCCATAATGGAATCCATGTCGCATGGGTTTCCAGCAAGATGAACAACAATAATCGCCTTTGTTTTAGGTGAGATTACCTTTTCAATGGCTTCAGCTGTCATGTTATAGCTATTTGGCTCTAAATCGGCAAATATAGGTATAGCGTTCTGATATAAGATACCAATTACAGTACCCTGGTCTGTAATTGGGCTAGTTATGACCTCGTCACCGACTGTAATACCAGCTGCTCCTAGAGCAACATGCAGCGCAGCAGTTCCAGATGAGGTAGCCACACTATACTTCACATGATATAAATCATTAAAATCTGCTAAAAATTTCTTAACCTTGCTACCGAAATGATAAAAGAGTGTATTTTGCTCTAGTGCCTCTAGTAGCTCCGTTGCTTCCTCCATCCCAAAGCGTTTCCCAGTCCCGAATGGAGTCGTTTTAACCTTTTGCCCACCTAAAATCGCTAAAGTGTTGTTTTTCATTTTTAGACCCTCCAACATTACGCTTCCTTTAAAAGGTGATTTGTAGCAGAAACCATCTTACAATGCAGCCCAAAACGTTTGACCGTTTGTGCATCTTCTTTTGGAACGGGCATTAGAATAACGAGCTTATCGGCAACCGAATTTTCACTAAGTACCACACCATTCTCTTCAGATACTTCTATAATTTTAACCTGACGTCTTACTCTTTCCCAATCATTAATTTGCTTACTAGTCCAGAACGAGAAGCCTTGCTGCCTTGCCATACGGATTAGTTGGGTAATCGCTTCGCGTACTGGCGGTTGCTGATAGATGTGGATTTGATGAAATAGGAAATGAGCAACTCCATTCACTCGTTTGACTCCTTCCAAAAATGGTTCGATAACCGTCGCATCCGCTAACGTATTATGGTTCAAGTCTTGGGTCAGAAAACCAATCTCTAGCACATCATACATTCGATTTTTTTCATCGGCCCAAGCGATAGGGAAATAAGGCTGACACGTGCCAAATAAGAAGCCTATGTTTCCTCTTTTGCTAGGACCTCTCGATTGATCAGCCTGTATTCCATATTTCTCACACCAAGTAAAAAATTCTCCCCAGCCTTCAAACCTCGTATAGTGATTTTTATTGGACGTCACTTGTTCTATACCCACTGTCTGCTGCAACCAAGTAAGCTGTGCATGAAAGGCACTTTCTGACCAAATTCCATTGTCTGATTCTAATGCATTATAGTGTAGAGCTAGCTCATGCCCATCTGCCTTGATTTGATTGTAAATAGAAGGATTATATCCAGGCACAATCATACACCAAGTCGATTGCACGCCTTCTTCCTTTAGGGTATCTAACGTTATTTGTGCTGATTCGTCCACGTTCAAGTCACTATCATGAGAGATTAAAGCAACATGTTCTACTCCTGCTGGCCAATAATCAATGAAAGGAAGCGTAAGATTTTTATCGAGAGCACACTTTACCAAATGCTCTATTAACGCTTCTCTCCATAAATCAGCATACGGATGGGGAAAATAAGGCATACCTGTTTCAGTAACCGTTCGGTCTAGGTCCCAATCGAGCATAAAGCCGTCGTCCGCCTTTAATATCTCCTCATCCAAGTTTGCACTTCCGTCGGGAGCAGGAACTCCGTCTTCTGTTATAGGAGCAGTACCTTGCTGTAAGCCTACAATTGTTTGGGGAATAGAGACGGCCCAGCGTTCAATGGTCCCTTTTCCATATTTAATTTGAAGAAGGGCATCTCCATTGCCCTCTAGTAACGCTCCAAATTGTTGGATCTCTAACTGATCTCCAAAATAGACCCATGGATCCGCGTGTAAATAACGAAGAGACGTTGACTGGTTAAGAAAAGAAGAAAGCTCTGCATAGCCTATAGCAGGAATAGAATGGGAACTGAAGCCTAACCTTTCTTTTAGACAATGAAGATCGCCATATGAAATTACTGTACCTCCATTTTCTACATAATCTAAAATTTTAGTTTGAGCAGCTTCTGTATTAGGGCAACAAGCCACCATCATTAAATCAAAGGAGTCAAGCTCCTCGATTGAATCTATTTTTTTATAAGGCAGTCTTACATGATCAAGAATCTCTTCCAAATAGCGGTCAAATACATTTTCCCCTTTCTTCCACTGTTTTTCGGTTTCCTCTCTATCTAAAAGAACCCCCACTTTTGCCATCCTCATTTAACGGTCACTCCTCTATAAAAAAGACATGTATATTACCTGTCTATAATATTGTTATGATAATCATAGTATAACTGGGTATTTTTATCAATTAGTTATTTGAAAATTTTATAAACTTTTATATTTGTAGGATGACGTTAGCTACAGGTGGGTTTAAAAAGGAACAGAAAAAAGAGCTTGGAAATATATCTCCAAGCTTAATAGATTTTAATGCTTTATTTTTTGCTTAATTGAAAGTTCATAATAGAGAAGAAATTCGAACCCAGTAGTTCTCCGCTACGGTGGACGCTTTCCTGGGGGCACGTGGCCTTAGCCTGTAGTCTCTCCCTCGAGCTTGTCCCCTAGGAGTCGCCACCTTCTCTACGAACAAAAAGATTGTCTTACAAGAATCAGCTGGCTTCTTAAACAAATAAACCGTGAAATCAAGCTACAGATTTCACGTTTCTTTAATTTATTTTTCTCTCAACCTCATTCACTTATAATATTCAACGCACCATGCTATAGCATAAGCTATGCCGGAAGCAACTATTGTTCCTGCAAATAAATAGATAGGAAATGCAGGATGTAGATAAATGTAATTTGTAGAAAGAACCATAATCAACATTGCAGTAATTGCACTCAATGTAAAAGCAACATGAGAAGCTCTGGATGCTTTATTGGTGATGCTCAGCTCCCGTTCATCTCCATCTTGAAATTCTCCAAACTTCAAAAGGATGTCTGCCCTTTTTTTTGACTTCAATCTTAGAGACAGAATTGATTGAAGTATCATTAATAAAATACTGAGGATAAATGGCCACCAACTAAATTTTACTTCCACGTTTATAACTTCACCGTTTGACAACCCTCTATCAAATTCATCCATCAACCAGATGTTTTCATAAGCAAACCCCATTGCAAATGCAAGCACCCCTATAATAATGATTTTGCTGATACTTTCAAATAGAACAATCTTCATTTGCCATCCCCCTTGAAAAAGATTTTTTCAATTGGCTCCTGAAACACTTCCGCTATATTCATCGCGAGTAACAGCGATGGCACATAGGTTCCTTTCTCCAGCGAGACAATAGTCTGACGCGTTACACCTACTTTTTCTGATAAGTCCTTTTGTGTAAGGTTAGACCTTGCTCTCAGTTCTTTTAAACGATTCTTTATCTCCATTTATTCCCTCCACTGTTTTTTAATTACCTTTAATGTAAAGTAAACCAGACATAAAGTAAAGTATTTCTTACATTAAAGTGGAGATAAATATAAGTTCATATAATCAATTTCTAGTTCATAAGTGAAAAAACTTTAGTCCTCTGAAGTAAATTACCTGGTCAGTATCGTTATAAATTTTCACTCATTATGATTCAAAAATGGCCCCTAAAATTTTGCTGTCCGCAAAATTCTAGGGGCCATTCATTTTTTTTAGAACTTAGAACCACTAAAGCCATACTCATCGAGCAATTCTTCGAAGGATTTGTTTTTTTCTTTTTGTTTCTTTTCAAAAGCAAGCTGTGCCTGTCTTTCTTCTTCCTTCTCTTGCTCAGCTGTGACTAATTGCTTCTTAGTTTCTTTTAACTTAGCAAGCACATCCATAGAAAGCTGATCTGAAAGAGAATTCCCATCTTCTTTTACAGCTGAAGATTTAAAATTAGGCTGTTGCTGTCTTTTTTGTTTCTTCTTAGCCAATATTATTCACCTACTTTATGAGCGTTTCACAATAGTGGCTACGCCTTGTCCTCCACCTATGCAAAGTGTCGCCAGCCCCGTTTTAGCATCTCTTTTCTCCATTTCATGAAGTAAAGTAACGAAAATTCGAGCACCACTCGCACCGATTGGATGACCTAAAGCAATTGCTCCACCATTTACATTTAGTATATCATGATTGAAGGCAAGCTCTCTATCTACTGCTATAGATTGAGCAGCAAAAGCTTCATTTGCTTCAATTAGCTCGATTTCACTTAAGGATAGTTTTGATCTATTCAACACTTTTTTCACTGCTTCCACAGGTCCAATTCCCATCACGCTTGGATCTACTCCAGCAGATGCATTAGCAAGAATTGTAGCTAATGGTTTTAAGCCTAGTTCTTCAGCCTTTTGTTTGGACATTACGACAACAGCTGCTGCGCCGTCGTTAATACCCGAAGCATTTCCAGCCGTAACTGAACCGTCCTTTTTAAAAGCAGGACGCAAACCAGCTAGCTTTTCCTCTGTTGACCCTTTTTTCGGATATTCATCCTTATCAAAGATAACAGGCTCGCCTTTTCTTTGAGGAATCTCAACAGGAACTATTTCATCATTAAACTTGCCGGTCTCTACAGCTTCTGCTGCTCTTGCTTGAGACCGAGCAGAAAATTTGTCCTGCTCCTCACGTGAAATATCATAGCGGTCACAAAGATTTTCTGCTGTTATTCCCATATGGTAATCGTTAAAAGCACACCATAGACCATCAGAAACCATACTGTCTACTACTTTTTGATCGCCCATTCGGAACCCTTCTCTAGCATTTTTTAATAGATATGGAGCTTGACTCATATTCTCCATACCACCAGCAACAACTATATCTGCATCTCCAGCAATAATCGCTTGTGTTGCCAAATGTATTGCTTTAAGACCTGAACCACATACTTTATTTATAGTTAAAGCCGAAACGGATTGTGGTAAACCTGCTTGTATCGAAGCCTGTCTAGCAGGGTTTTGTCCAAGACCAGCCTGAAGCACATTCCCCATGATTACTTCATCCACTGATTCCTTAGAAACTCCAGCTTTTTCTAAAGCCTTATCAATTACAATTGCTCCAAGCTTTGTTGCCGGAACATCCTTTAGTGCGCCTTGAAAAGAACCAATAGCAGTTCTAACTGCACTTACGATTACAACTTCATTTGTCACGTGAATTTCCTCCTTCATATCCCCTATTTTCAATAAAACTATGAAACAAAAATTTTAAAATTTGCTTGTTCAACCAACCTTTCTTTACAATAAAAGAGGGAGGGATGAATATGTATAGTTTACCAAAAAAAGTGACAATTATCGAGGTAGGTCCACGGGATGGTCTACAAAATGAAAAAAATGTAGTACCAACTGATGTAAAGCTGTTATTTATCGAGCAACTTCAACAAGCTGGGGTAGAGGAAATGGAACTAAGCTCCTTTGTGTCACCTAAATGGGTACCACAAATGAGTGATGCAAAAGAAATTGTTACAAATGCGAAAAAAGTGGGTAGACAATTTGTACTAACACCAAACAAAAAAGGAATAGACCTAGCATTGGAAAATGGAGCTAAAAGTGTCGCTGTTTTTGTTGGCGTTTCAGATAGCTTTAATAAAAAAAATATTAACAAAACTACTAGAGAAAGTATGAATGAATTAAAGCCTCTTGTAGAAAAATTAATAGAAGACGGATATTTTGTCCGTGCATGTATTTCCACTGCTTTTTATTGTCCTTTTGAGGGTGCAGTCGATCCGGAAAAAGTAACTGAACTATGTAAGGAATTTGTGTCATGGGGTGTACAAGAGCTTAGCGTGGCGGACACTATTGGAATGGCGAATCCAAAAGAAAGCTACGCACTTTTCCATACGTTAATAAATGAGTTTCCTCATACATTAATTACTGCCCATTTTCATGATACTCGCAAAATGGGTATTGCCAATATATTTGCAGCGTTACAAGCAGGTGTATCTCGATTCGATACTTCGGCTGGTGGTTTAGGGGGGTGTCCTTTTGCACCGGGTGCAACAGGCAATGTAGCAACTGAGGATGTCGTGAATATGCTACATAAAATGGATATTACCACTAATATCGACATAGATGAATTATTAAACGCTGTCGACATAATTTCTCCTTATGTGTCCAGACCAATTGAAACAGGTATGTATAAACTATTTAAAAGCAAGTAGGTGTTGACCTTGAGAAAAAGAGTAATTGTTTGGACGAGTATTTTTACAAGTATTATTTCTGCTGTTGCTACTATATTCGGCTTTTTTCTTACAAACAAACTTATGTATATGAAGAAAAAAGAAGATGATTTTATTTATAACCGGGAGCTTACATCCAAACGATTTGATGAAGCTTGGTATACAGCAGTAAATAAATTAGAGCGATGGATCCCCTCTAAAAACGGATACTCACTTAAAGCGATTTTCATCGAGCCATTAGAAACGAGTAACTACGTTATTATTTGTCATGGCGTTACAGAGAACAAGATCAATTCACTTAGATTTGTTAGGATGTTTGAACGACTGGGATTTAATAGTGTTGTATATGACCACCGTAGACATGGGGATTCTGGTGGAAAAACGACAAGCTTCGGTTATTATGAAAAAATGGATTTACAGGCTATTGTGGAAGCCGTTAGAGAAAGGGCAGGTGAAAATGCAGTTATTGGTATACATGGAGAATCCATGGGCGCAGCCACCACCCTTCTCTATGCTGGTTCCATTGTGGATGATGCAGATTTCTATATCTCCGATTGTGCATTTTCCAACTTTGAAGAGCAAGTGTATCACATTATGACTCAAACAACCCCTCTTCGTTCAAGCTTAGCAATCCGATTTGCAAATTTTTTCTTAAAGTTTCGAGATGGGTACACCCTGAATTTAGTATCCCCCATTGATGTAGTAGACAAAATTGAAAAGCCTGTCCTATTTATTCATAGCCTGGAGGACGATTTTATACTACCGAAAATGACTGAGGACTTATATGAAAAGAAAAGAGGTCCAAAGATGTTAAAGCTATTTGATATTGGGGCTCATGCTAAATCGTTTAATGAGAACAGCAAGGAATATGAGGAAATCGTCTCAGATTTCTTAAAGCAATATGACCTGCTAGGAGAAGAGAATCCGATACAAACTTTTACGAATAACTGATTCTAAATTTTTCTAACAGATAAAGAAGATGACCTTTAATACTTGGGTCATCTTCTTTTAATGTAGCTGGACATTGAACATGATGATCTTAACGCTCATTTCATGGAAAACGTCCGCTAGAAGCTTAGAAATCATTTCCATTTGGTTTTTAGATAGTATAAAAAAATATTCCAATTTAATAATGTAATAAAAGGAGTTATATCAATTGGGGATTTTGCATTAATAAGGCGAGGATTATATATGGAAAATAAATTAAAGTTATTAGAACATGTTCGCTCGACAGCTCAGTTCGGGATAGAATATACACATAATCCGTATGATATTGAAAGGTATGAAATGATGCAGAGTACTTCGAATTAGCGAAATTAAGAAAAGCATTATTGGATTTGTAAATATCGTTCGACATTACTCGATACGCAGAGTAACACCTTTACTAGTAGAAAATACAAAAACAATCGACTAATCCTAAAATTCAATGAATCCAATTGAATGCTTCTATATTAAGACTTTAAGATTATACTTGAGTACCTAGTTGTACCTATATTAATCCAAAAATATATTTTCAATAGATTCGGATTCATTCTTATAAATTTTATACATAAAGTACATCAAAATAATAACAGCAAAAAGTAAAGATGATTCGCAAATGTGGTCCTCAGTGAGTATAGTTGTTTTAAGCGTGAATTCATTTGGTTTAATAGTAGCGATATGAATTTGATTTATTTTCACTTCTATCTCGTTGCTCCAATTTTCCTCAATTCGTATGTCTTGTTCATCAATATTTCCTAAAACACAAAAGTAGAGTAGGCTATTCCCTTGCTTATCTTTCAAAAAATAGGTCTTCTCTTCTGTTTCAATGATGTATGTAGCAATAAGAAAGTTTTTGATATTTCGTTTTTTAATCCCGATCTTAATTTCGGATCCCTTGTGAGCAGTAAATGACACTACACTTCCCTTTTCACATCTTGAAATATCTGCTTCTTCAATGGTTCCAACACTCTCTTTCTCCCTGTTTTCCACTTGAATAGCATTCTTTTTTTTCATGTATAACACATCATTGAATTGATATTGTTTCATTTGTATCTCACCTTTCTCAGTGGCTTATTCATGGTTATACATTTTTTATATCCCTCACTCTAATACTTATTACGATTTAAGCAATATTAAGTTTCAACTACATAATTATTCTATAATTTGGCCGGATTGTTCATAAAAAAAGACTATAGACAACTCAAATATAAATGAGTTGTCTATAGTCAGAAAGCACTTTGCTAAGTGGCTTTATTATTTATTTTGCATTTTATTCATTTGGTTCATCATTTGTTTCACTTGTTTTTCGGATGGTTTACGACCCATCTGTGCCATCATCATACGTAGCATTTGTTCGTTGATTGGTGGATTTTCTTTCAAATATTTCATCATATATTGACGTGCTGCAAAAAATCCAATTACAACACCACCGATTAAAGCGACAATTACTATAACAACCCATATCCAAGTATCCAATGTTTTTCCTCCTTTACCAACTTCTCTACGTGTACAAGACACCAATTGAAATTATACTATAAATTGGCTAGGCATTCTATATAATTTCTTTTAAAAAATAGCAATTCGAATACTTTTAAGACCAAGTATTCGAATTGCACATAAGAATATTATTTTTGTAGTAAGTTTTTCATTTTAGAAACAACATTTTCTACATTAAATCCGTATTCTTTCATAACGATTTCACCAGGAGCACTTGCACCGAATGTATCGATTGCAATTACGTCCCCTTCGAATCCAACATAACGATGCCAACCAAGAGAAGATCCCATCTCAATCGCAAGACGTTTTGTTAAATTAGAAGGTAGTACTGCATTTTTATATGCAGCATCTTGTTTTTCAAATCTATCCCATGAAGGCATAGAAACTACAGAAACTTGAATTCCTTCAGCCGCTAAAGCTTTTTGAGCTTCTACTGCTAGCCCAACCTCTGAACCAGTTGCTAATAAGATACCTTCTGCATTTTCTGCTGGAGAAACGACATAAGCACCTTTTGCAACTCCCTCACTTGCTTGTTCCACAGAACCTTTTAGTGTTGGTAGATTTTGACGTGATAGAACTAATACAGTCGGTTGATCTTTAGAAGAAACAGCTAGCTTCCATGCTTCAGCAGTTTCGTTTGAATCAGCTGGTCGTATAACTGATAGACCTGGCATCGCTCTTAGTGATGCTAAGTGCTCAACTGGCTCATGAGTTGGACCATCTTCTCCTACTGCAATACTGTCATGTGTAAATACATAAGTAACTGGTAATCCCATTAAGGCAGATAGACGAATTGCTGGTCGAACATAATCACTAAATACGAAGAATGTACCGCCAAATACATGAAGACCACCATGTAATGCCATACCGTTAAGTGCAGCTCCCATTGCAAATTCACGTACTCCAAACCAGATGTTTTTACCTGCATAGTTTTCAGCAGAGAAATCGCCAGCATTTTTAATAGTAGTTTTGTTAGAACCAGCTAAGTCAGCACTTCCTCCAAAGAATGAAGGTAGATTCTGAGCAATTGCGTTAATTGCTTCTCCTGAAGCAGCACGACTTGCCTGTGAAGAACCTTCTTCATATGATTTAAGAGCATCTGCAAAGTTTGCAGGCATTTCTCCTTTAATCGCTTGATTTAAAGTTGCTGCTAATTCTGGGAATTCTTTTTCATATGCTGCAAATTTATCATTCCAAGATGCTTCTTCTTGAACGCCTTGACGTTCTGCAGCTTCCTTGAAAGTCTCGTATACTTCCTCTGGAACATAGAAATCTTCCTCAAATAACCATTTGTACTCTGCTTTAGCTAAAAGAGATTCTTCTTTTCCAAGTGGCATACCATGCGCATCTGCTTTACCTGATCGGTTTGGTGAACCAAATCCAATGACTGTTTTAACTTCGATAATAGTTGGCTTATCATTTTGTGATTTAGCTTTATCGATAGCAGCAGAAATAGCTTCGATGTCATTTCCATCTTCTACGTATATATGATTCCATCCATAAGATTCAAAACGCTTAGCTATATTTTCAGAGAAAGATTTATGTAAATCTCCATCTAATGAAATATCATTACTATCATACAATACGATTAATTTATCTAACTTCAAGTGGCCTGCTAGTGAAATAGCTTCAGCAGCTACACCTTCCATTAAATCCCCATCGCCACATAACGCGTACGTATAGTGATCAACAACAGAGTGTCCTTCTTTATTATAAGTGGCAGCTAAATGAGCCTCGGCCATTGCCATACCTACAGCCATACCAATTCCTTGTCCTAATGGACCAGTAGTTGCTTCTACCCCAGCAGTGTGGCGGAATTCTGGATGTCCGGGAGTTTTAGAGTTCCACTGTCTGAAGTTTTTAATCTCTTCCATTGGAAGATCATATCCGCCAAGATGTAGCAAGCTGTATAACAGCATAGAGCCATGACCAGCAGATAAAACAAAACGGTCGCGGTTAAACCAATTAGGGTTGCTCGGATTGTGGCGTAAATGTTTTGTCCATAACGTATAAGCCATTGGTGCAGCCCCCATTGGAAGACCAGGGTGACCAGAGTTTGCTTTATCGATTGCATCGATAGAAAGAGTACGTATAGTCGTAATTGCTAATAAATCTGATTGTAATGACATGAATGACATCCTCTCGAACAAATTTTTTTCTATATTATTAGTGTAGACAACAATCTCTGTATTATCAAGGTTTCTAAAATGATTAGTTAATTCAGAAATTTACCCTTTTTTGCTTGCTGAACCTTTTCTGGCGTTACGTCATTTCCAGAAGGGTCAATAACTTTCACATGTTCAATTGTATCTCTCATCGTCGCTCTAAACGTTTCCAAATATTCTTTGCGTAGTGCACTTTGTTCTTTTGCCTCTTCAATAGATAATCCACTAGACTTAGATTTCTTTGACAGCTCGTTTATACGTGCTAATTTTTCTTTACTTAACATTTAATTTCATCCTTTCAGCTATCTCTTATATAAAGGTATGAAAAAAACACACGAAGTGCAAGTCTTTACTCTTCGTGTGCTTCTTTATATTCAATATATCTTCTATGTACGGTAGCTTTACTTATATGAAATCCTAACCCTTTGAGAGTGGATGTAATTTCCTCATAAGTTAGTCCTGCATTTCTTAACCGGACTATTTCATCAACTGGTATATCTATACGATCTCTTCCTTCAGGATTCCCTCGAGTTTTTAAATTCTTTTCTGGCTTATAACCTTGCGAGATTGCTCGTTTCATCCCACGTTTAATTTTGGCGTTGTGAATTTTGCGTTGATACTCCTCAACTAAGGCAAGAATTTCTAAAAGCATAGAATCCATTTCATTAAGGTTTAATATCCCTTTATCTTGCAATGTAAATACGGTAGTATTCGTTTTCTGCAGCATATGAAGGACTGCCATTCTCCCATTTCCTCTGCCGATTCTAGTTTCATCTTGGACAAATACAGCTTTAATATCATTCTCCTTCACATAATTAAGCATTTCTAGTAGGCCATCTCTCTCCACATCGTACCCACTATGCTGGTCTAAGAATACTTGAGAAACCTCATAACCCTGTTTTGTTGCAAAATCTATTAACTCTTCTTCTTGTCTCTCTAGTGAAGTTTCTTGAGTAGACTTGTCTGTACTTACCCGACAATAAATAACTGATTTCATTCTCCTGCTACCTCTGTTCCATAATTTAAGTGATAGTTCTCACTTACCTTTGGAATTACTATAACATCTCCTGGTTTAATAGAGGTATCATATAAATTATTCATTTCGATAACTTTACTTATCCAGTCTTCTTTTGAATCTTTTACTCCATATTCACTAGCAAGTCCCCAAAGGGAATCTCCTTGTTCTATATGAATTTCGTAATCTTTTTCTGCCGAGATTGTATGTGTAATAGCCATAGTTGTTATGAAAATTAGATTAAGTCCTAAAAATAACGCTAAAAAATAATTGTTTTTTACCCAATTCATGTTAAAACCTCCAAATAAGAATGTTTGTTCGTATCTACATTTTAATACTAATGCGAACATTTGTTTTTGTCAACATATTTTAGAACCTATGTTTGCATATTGTATAGGACACTGTTATACTATTAACAAGTATTAATATAGTAGGTAATTTATTACTAAAAGAGGTGAACTCATTGAAGAAAGCGTCGAAAAGACAGGAAGATATTTTAGCTTTTATAAAAGAAGAGGTTCGTAAAAAAGGCTATCCACCTTCCGTACGTGAAATTGGCGAGGCTGTTGGACTTGCCTCAAGCTCTACAGTGCATGGTCACTTAGCAAGATTAGAGAGTAAAGGGTTAATTCGGAGAGATCCTACAAAACCACGCGCTATTGAAATTTTGGACGGTTTGGAAGTTTCTGTGGAAAGACAGGGTGTTGTGCATGTTCCTTTGGTTGGTAAAGTTACTGCCGGTATGCCTATAACAGCTATTGAAAATGTTGAAGAATTTTTTCCTTTACCTGAAACGTTTGGTACATCGGACGACCATCTATTCATGTTAGAAATTATGGGTGACAGTATGATTGAAGCTGGAATCTTGAATGGAGATTATGTTGTGGTTAAACAACAACAATCTGCTAATAATGGGGATATTGTAGTTGCAATGACTGAGGACGACGAAGCTACTGTGAAACGGTTCTTTAAAGAAAAAACATATTTTAGATTACAACCAGAAAACTCGACTATGGACCCTATTATTGTGAACCAAGTTTCGATTTTAGGAAAAGTAGTTGGAGTTTACCGACATATCCACTAATAATCTCTTGACTTATTTCCGTATCATAGTATGATTACGTAGAGCCGATATCATATCTAAACTAGAAAGTGGACATTTCTGTTTAGATCATCGAAAAACCCCTTCACATTTATATGTGAGGGGGTTTTGTTTTTACTAATAATTTCTTATCTTGCTTTTACACCTTAAGTCTACACTTCCCCCTCGTCTTTTTATGAAAGAACTTAACAAAAGAGAATCATAATCTACTAACCGTGGAAAGGAAGATTCAAATTGCAATTTCCTTATCGTAACGATTTTCGAAAAACCTTAATACCTTACCTTAAAAATTTGTCTGAAGAAAATTGGGTGAAAGTTCACCCTAATTACTCTAATAATGTAGCCTGGGTAGTATCTCATATAGCCACAAGTGAGGATTTCTGGATCAATGAAATAGCTTTTAAAAAGAAACCTAAAGTTACTGTTGATGCTTATTCACCACCTCGAGAAATCTTAACAGCTTACGAGGAAATCAGAATGGAAACTGATTTTATTCTTAACTCTTTGGATGTTTTACAATTTGACCAGCTTATAGACGTGCCATCATTTTCTGACGGGTGGATCCCTCCATCAGTTCCGACAATTGGTTGGGTATTTCAGCATGTGTATGGTCACGAGGCCTACCATATTGGTCAACTAGCTGTGATTGCCCATCTGAACCAATTTGAAAAACCATTATTCTAACAACTATTACATACATTTCTACTAAAAAATATTAAATACTCTATTTTTCATTTATTTTATACAATTTTCTCCTTTTTTGGTTTTTCTTTTTGCGACGAAGGGTAAAGTTTTATAGTTCAAGAAAAACCTTCCATATATGTGTGTTACAACCCAAATAAGAAAAGGAGAGAAAATATGAGGAAAGGACTAAAATTAATATTTTTACTTTCGTGCACTATTTACTTAGTTGCCTGTAATTCAAATGAAGAGGTTACTCCCCCAATAGCTGACAAGGAAAAACGACCAATAGAACTTAAAGCTAGTAAAACAGAGGCAGAAATGGTATCTACTAAAGTACCTGAAAATTTTAAAGATCGAGAAGCCGTTGAAACGTATGTCACGGAAGTTAGGGAAATTTATATGGAGACTACTAATTTAGGAGCTCAGTGGGATGCTCTAAGAATAGGCTCCTCCACAGGAGAGGTAACTCCTCCAGAATTCGCTGAAGTAATCAGAACAGATTTGTTACCCCAAAACATGGCTATTATTGAAGTAATTGAAGCAATAGTCCCTCCGAATGATGAAATTGCTCGTACCCATGAACTTTTTATAGACGCAATCAATAAACAGCATATAGCATTTAGTGAGGTTGCTACTGCTATGGACACATACGATTCCAATAAAATGACTAAGGCGAACGAAATTTTGAGTGAGGTAAGAAAACTTGATCGCGAATTTGGAAGAGAGATGGAGAATTTACTACTTGAATATAATATAGATTGATTTGTAAAAAAATCACATACACCAAAAGACATTAAGATGGCATGATATATTCATGTCCATCTTTTTTTATTTCCAAAGAACCTCCTTCCCTTTTTCATAACATCTGAGTGAATATATTTCTGACAGACGCTTTCAGTTGTTCAGGTTAAGCCATCATCCTGATGTCGTGACCTGCCGCTACAATCACTTATTTGTAAATGTTAGCGTTTAATCAGGATTTTGCTATTTAAGAAAATACTCATCTTTATATTTTTATATCCCCTTAAAACACCCTATTACCAACGCACAAAAGCTATTTTACAAGCGATCATTAACCAAATAGCAGTGACTTCATTTTTTCATCTGAATATATTAAGTAAGTGATTTTTTATTCATCGAAAATAAAAAGAAATCAGCTTAGGAAGGTCTTAGTATGTCCTTCACTGGTATCGCATTTGTTAGCCCGTTTAAAAGATGTATGAAAGATCCGTGTACTAAAAATATAGTACTTTCCAATTACAGGAAGGGGTTAATAAAATGAAGAAATGGTTCATGATAGGGTTAATTTCCCTTATTCTGGGAGTGACTGCCTGTTCTCCATCTTCAAAGGAAGCAAAGCCCGAGAAGGAAACGGTGGAAGTCGTCAAAAAGGAAGAAGAGTCTGAAACTAAAGTAGAAAAAGAAGTTACGAAGGAAGAAGAAAAAACAGAAGTTGTGACAGCCGACAAGGAATTGATACAGTATTATGTTGATGATGTACGAGACGCTTATATGCAGGTATCTGACTTAGCGGTACAGTGGGATGAACTTAGAATGGGTGCATCAAATGGTGAAATCGATAGCTATACATTTGCTACTGCCATTTATGAAGAAATACTGCCGCAAAATATGTTTGTACTAGAAAACATAGAAGCAATCATTCCCCCTAATGATGATATTGCAGCTACCCATGAGTTACTAATAGATGCCATTAGCAAGCAGCACATTGCATTTAGTGAGGTTGCAGCCGGCATGGATGCCAACGACCCAGATAAAATTACAAAGGCAAATGAAATTTTAAATGAAGTACGAAAATTGGATCGTGAGTTCGGCAGAAAAATGGAGACACTCATCAAGGAATATGGAATAGATTAATACAGCTATAATAAAGAAAGAATATAAAAAATGGGCTGGTAAACATTTTGCCAAGCTCATTTTTTAATAATAAGGTTTAAATAAACTGATTATAGCCATTAAAACTAGTATCAAAGAGATCATCATAAATGTATAACCCATAAATACTTTGTTCTCTTTTTTTAAATCGTTTAACCCTAATAGAAAACAATTTGCACCTATGAACAACGCCATAAAAGGTAATAAATTCAGTTCGGTTAGTAAATCTAAAACTCCAAATACAATTGCACATACCAACAAGGTTACTCTTATTTTTTCGAACATCAATGCACCTCTTCACTTGTACCATATTTATAGTGGAATGTATTATTCTTCTCTCTTTCTCCTTCCTACCCTATAGAAGTAGACACTTCATATATCCCCTGTAAAAAAATCACCAAAATAATTTTATTCTCGCCACGTCTTCATACACTATTCTCCTTTCTAACAATGAACTCCTTTATCTTTCCTTTTTTAGTAATTAAATCTCTATCATAACTCATAAAAAATAACATTATTGGGCAACCTCTTAATGTTTAAACAAATCTTTTCTTATGATTGGTGGAGAAATATATGGGAAAGTCAAAAAAGCCGTTTTATAAAAAGTGGTGGTTCTGGGTAATCGTCATTATTATAATCATTGTATTAACTACAGGTGGCGGAGATGAAGACGCTACAAATGATACCGCAACCGATCAAACTACAAACAAAACGGATGATACCACTACCTCTGACAAACCTACAGAGGAAAAGGAGGAAACCAAAAAGAAGGATGACGGGAAGATTAAATCGGGGACTTACAAGGTTGGGACCGATATTCCAGCTGGAGAATATATAGTGTTTGCAAAAGGCTACACGTATATCGAGAGCTCTAAAGATAGCTCCGGAGCATTGGAAAGTATTATTTTCAACGATAACTTAAGTAAGGGTGCAAATTCCTATGTGACTCTTAAAGATGGGGAATATTTTAAATTCCAGGATGGAGAAATGTATGCGGTAGACCAGGCACCTTCAGTTATTCCAGAAGACAATGTCTACACGGATGGTATGTATAAGATTGGAAAAGATCTCCCTGCAGGAGAATATAAGATCACTTTAGGTACAGATTCTGAATTAGGTTATTACGAAGTATCTAAGAGCAGCTCTCATCAGCTGGAAGATATCGTAACGAATGAAAATGTACAAGCTGATACTTATTTAACTGTTTCAGATGGTCAGTATTTGAAGCTGCAAGGTGTAACCATTAATACAAAGTAGAGGAAGAAAAGCGTGGAGTAAATATACCCCGCGCTTTTTCTTTTTGATGCATCCTTCTTATTTTACTCTTAATACTTGACCAACATAAATCGTATAATTGGAGTCTAGACCATTCCAATCTTTTATCTGCAGAACTGTACTACCGTATCTTTGGCTAAGTCCATAGACAGTGTCTCCGCTTACAACCGTGTGATAAACAGCTGTAGCCTTTTTAGGAAGCCCAAAGGACTTTACGATACCATTTACATGACCTCTAGCTAAAGATTCAATGAAAGAGGAAGTCTTGAGCTTAGCTGCATCGTTGGCATTATCAATAAACCCGTTTTCTGTAAGAATCGAAGGCATATTCGATTCACGTAGGACATGGAAATTAGCTGTTTTCTTTCCTCTATCCGAAAAATTGACAAGCTTCAATATTTCAGAGTGAATATTCGTTTGATACGTAGTAGTAGGCGAGCCGCTACCTGGATATATATAATCCTCATAGCCTGTCCCACCTCCAGCATTAATATGGATAGAAACGAAATAATCAGCTCCCCAAGCATTTGCTTGGTTCGTGCGCTCCTGTAAAGACAAAAATGAGTCTCCCGTCCGACTCATCAAAATACTTACATTGTTGTATTCTGCCAAAAGGATATTTTTTACACGTGTCGCGATTTGTAGTGTTAAATTTTTCTCCTGTAAGCCATTCCCCACTGCTCCTGGATCTGTTCCTCCATGACCTGGATCAATAAAAATTTTTACCATAATCAATCACCTCTTCTAATTTTTTGTTTTTTATTAAACACATTTTTTCTTACCTTTTACTACACCAATGGAATCACCCCTTTCAATAAAAAGAGCCACCCATAGAGGGCAGCTCAATTTGGTTTTCTATATGTTAATGCTCTTTTGCTATCAGATAAATGCTGTGTCGTAGGATCTTGTACCAACCCAATCATAGAAAACAGACCAAACACTACATTTACAACCGCTAGCATCCACGTCTCTAGCTCATGAGATAAAGTATATTCTGTAATCTTTAGGTGTTTGAAAGCTATAAGCACGAGCTCTGTTAAAATAAACAATTGGGATAGGAAGCCCATGACCCAAATCTTATTTTGCAAACGGACCTTCCAGTTAATGTTCATACATTTGCCACCTCCTGTATGAGTGACAATTCTTCAATCCGTTTGTTCGCTAGTTTAGTACCTTCCTCCATTCGAGTTAATCTTTCCGATAAAATCTCCCGTTGCTTTTCCAGCGCCTTTATTTCTCTTTGAATTACCTCCACTCCTCTGCTGATCGTATCGAGCTTTGTTTCAATTACCGCAGTTCTAGCAGCCTCCGCCTTCACATCCTTGTCTCTGTTACGGCTATAAGTGAGCAATCCTACAAAAAAACCTAATACTGTACATCCCATACCGATAAATAACTCCATTCCCTCACTCCTTTTAGGGAAAGAAAAAGAACGTTCCAAAATTGGAACGTTCTTTTTGTTTCGCCGTTATTTTTTTATTTCTTCCTAGTTTATATTAAAACATATTAATATCGATAATTAGTGCCATCAATGTGCCATCTTTTGTGGAAGGATTTCAAAAAAATTTCTATATCAGAATGCAGAATTGATTCCGCGCCAGCCGGACGCTTTCCGTGGGGTGAGAGTTAAGCCATCACCCGTCGCTTACGCACGCGGATGTGTCTTAAATGTCTCACTCATCCCACAGGAGTCGCCGTCTTTAGCTCCAATCAATAAATGGGGAACGCAAGCTTCATTCATAGAATCCATTTATAAAATTATCTTACATAAAAAGAAAAGAATAGCTTACTCTGATAACATTTGAATTGTACCTTTGTACTGGTTACGGTCATGATAAAAGCTAAATTTTTAGTCAAAATTCAACAGGATAATTATTTCTAAAAATCTATCATCCACCAAAGTATTTTTGTCAAACATTCTATAGGTTATATTAAATCATACTTTAAACAAAATAGTGTGCCTTAAAAGTGCCATTCTAATTCTCCTTTTAATACACTCAACTCATTATTTAAACTCTCCCTTTTTTCTTTCCATACAACTATGTCCATAGCTATTGCAAGCTTTTGAAAGGCAGCTGCTTTTATACGGTAATACTGACGATGAGACAGATGTAGTTCGGTGTAAACTTCATAATCATATGCCTCTTCCTTACCAAAATATTTCATCGTGATGATCGATCTTTCTTTATAGGATAATTTATTAACCGCACTTATTGTTTTCTCCATCACTTTTTCTCTTTTTCTTGCATAATCAACATTTTTCAAAGCAGATTTTTCTGTAGATGAACCATTAAAACCACCTGAGGGAGGGACTAGAGAATACTGAGTTGTGATAGTAGGCAGATTATCAAGAGAAGATTGAAGCATATACATCCTGAATTCTGCAAGAGAACGTTCTACTGCCTTTTTGGTCTTTTTAGAATCTATTTGTGAGTTCATATTAAATACCCTCCTTTAAAATAGTAAAAGCATTTTTCACCTATAAATAAAAAAAGACACGAAACTTGGATTCAAGTTTGTGTCCTGGTTATTCCAGTAACGACTATATTCTTTTAGTTGATTGAATCTCGATATGAGTAGGCTTTCCATTTTGCCATGTGATAATTTGTTTACCGAACCCATATTGTGGGCTTTCCACTAACTTCATTTTTCCGTCCTTAATCAGACATACAGCTTGTTCCACTTGACTCTTCTCTTCATTTTTCATACATATCTCCTCCCTTCCTCTAACTATGGCAGGCTTATAAACAATGATTTTATTCAAAGATTCTTATTACCATCGACTAAACATACTTGCTAGCAGGCTTTTATGGTAGTGATTAAATTTGGCCTCCCCCGACTGTTCCTTTACTTTAAGATATTCCTCATGCCCCCTACTTTTTGAAACGACAAACCACAGTTCATGAGGATCCTTCAGTGTTCCATCATTGAAATACCACACATCTAACAAATAGGCGTCTTGCTTCATATTATTTCTCCCTTCATTAAAGTAACCGTTTTGGTGACTTAAACTTAAAATTTTTTATTTTGCTACTTACCGAATTGCTTAATCGAACTTGTGGAAATAATATATCACCATATTGGTTACTTGTAAATGGTAGAATAGCATTACTTATAAATTTAATTCCCATTTTGGTGACTATATTATATAATTGAATAATCACTAATGCAGGAGGAAAAACAGAATATGGAACTGACTAATTACGTAGGAGAACATATTAAAAAATGGCGCATCATGAGAAATATGAACCAAGAAGAATTGGCTGAAAAGTTGCATACGACAAAACAAACTATTTCCCGTTACGAAAAAGGAGAAAGGAAGGCCAATCAAGAAATACTATATGAGCTAGCTAAAATCTTAAATGTGTCCATTAATGAGTTTTTCCCACCATTGGAATCTAAAAAAGAAAAAAACATCGTAACCATAGCTGCGCATATAGATGAGGATGTCACTGAGGAAGAGATGGAAGATATAAAAAAATATATTGAGTTTATCAAGTCCCAAAGAAAATAAATTCTCTTATTATAGGGGTGTATTTGCATGAGTTATGAAAAGCTTTTGATGGAATATCCACAAATCTGCATTATAGAAAAGGATTTGCCAAAAGGACTTTCAGGGCTATACTATGACAATAATATTGAAATTAATAAGTCACAGTCCTCCTATGAAAAACATTGCATATTGGCTGAAGAGCTTGGTCATTATGAAACAACTGTTGGGAACATTACGGATTTAAATAATACTAACAATCAAAAGCATGAGCTAATTGCAAGAAGATGGGGGTACGAAAAAATAGTCTCTCTCGATCATCTAGTCGAATGTTATCTTCGCGGGTATACGACTGCAGAAGAAATTTGCTTGCATCTTGAGATTACTCCAAGCTTTTTAAATGATGCATTAAAGGTTTATAAGCAACGTTATGGGATTTCCGTACACTATAAAAATTATGAATTATTTTTTGACCCTTTAAATATCATAAAGAAATAATTGTATAAGACTATTAAATTGCCATCAAGAAGGAGGCTGTCCTATGAACCTGAAAAGTATTATCGGAATGTGTGTAAGCTTGATTTTACTGATTAATTTATTCATCTATATATTTATCAGAAAGGCGATCATGCTAGCAGATTTTCCTATTAACTACAAAATGCATGAATTGGATTCATTTTTCTTTTTAGTTTTACTCACTTCGTTCCTTTTAGTCGTTTTCTTATTATTTTCCGATAGATTTCTAAAAATAAACGTAGGCATTTTAGTTTTGATAACAGCCTATAGAACTTTTATATATTATAAACATAAGACAATATTTAAAAGTAATATGATTAATGATTTAAATGAATATTTAATTTGGATGTTTTTATTTCCGCTAATCATTGGCCTTGTCCTATTAATTACTAACAATCGACCTAAGGTAACATAATTTTATCTATTTACTGACAGCCATATTTCTGTAACGAGTTATATTGAACTGCTCTTCACATTTTCCATCCAAATAGATTGAGCAAAGGAGTTTAAATCTCCCACGTAGCGGTTTACTCCATCTACGTGATAAAAGGTACTTGTTTGATCGAAGTTATATGAGGATTTGCATGTAGAAAATAAATATATACTTTTTCCCAAGGCTAAGGCTATCCCCATCTCTATGTGGCTACCCTTTCCAGCTGGAAGTATCACAATCAGTACCTCAGATTCACTTACAGCCTTCATCTCTTTTTTACCGATATCAGCGAGACACGCATATGACTCCGCTTTTTGATTTTCAGTCCAATCGTATGTATGGTTCCATCCTTTTTGTCTAAGTAATTTTGCCAGCTCCCTTACTTGCCGGACATTCTGAAAGCTTGAAGCAATATAAAAGTTCATGTATGCCCCTCCCCTATGTATTACCAAGGTATAATTTCTAGTAATGGCCATTTTTCTTTCCATTTCGTCGATTTGCTCTCATAAATCTCTTGAGTAACTAATAGTTTGTTAGGTCTAACAACCATCGAGAACAAATCATTAAAACCATACGAAGAATATATGGTGTACAATCCATTATGCTCTAACCTAACCCCTATAGCAGTCGCTGTCGTCGGCCAGCTGTCAATTGCTGTCTCAATCGACATATATGGTTTAATAGGAAATCCAAATTTACTTTCATACCAAAAATGTACTCTTGCTTGATTTTTTACGTCTAACTTAAAAGAAAAATCACCAAGAATTCTCTCTAATTCTTTCTTTAGCTTTGTTTCATGATGTACATCTAAATTATATTTATCGTAATATACAATGTCGATGTCTGAAATTCCATACTCCAGTGGATATCCTGATATTTCGTTCCATATAGTATTTGTAACACTACCTGCTCCCACATAATATTCAAATGGCGGATCTAATTGCATGAGAGCTCTCAATACACTACACTACTCATAGATTTGCTTTTTTTTAGTGTTTCTAACAATCTATCCTCATACAAAAGGTTTCCTCCCATTTTAATCATTCATAGTCCAAACTCTATATAAAATTATATCGTTTACATTTATTTTATCTCTGTGCACAGCAACCTTCACATTTAGGTAATCAGCCCATTTTGGTAGAAGTTCACTGAGACTAGCGGTCACCTTTTCATCGGGAGTGGCATATCCAACATTCTTTTTATTTACTAAGCAATCCAAGAAATCTACATACAATGAATCGGACCACTCGTATACTTCCATTTCCATATCGAAAATCCTATTATCCTCCGCGTATTGACCATTTATCCATTGTATTTCCATTCCCATCCCCCTTAACTAGGTGTATACATCTCACTTACCTTTAAGACTATCTTTAATGATCCATCCAGCAGCTGTTGCTAAGTCTGGAAAGATGGCATCAGCTAGCGGATCCCTTTTCCCAAGAAATACACACTTCGTACCAGCTTTTTTTCCTGCTATTATATCCGTATCGGTGTCTCCCACCATATAAGACTCAGCTAATATTATGTCGTATTTTTTAGCAAGGTCCTCAATTAATTTACTGTTGGGCTTTCTACAAGTACAGCCTTCCTTTGGCTTATGTGGGCAATAGACTACCTCATGAATAACTGCCCCCATTTTCTTTAAAGCTTTCGCCATATGGTCATGGATTTTTATTAATTGTTGTTCCTGCATATAACCTAAGCCAACGCCGCCTTGATTCGTCACCACAAAAATATAATCGAATACAGTATTTAATTTTTTTATGGCCTCTGGTACACCAGGAAGAAAATACAAATCTTTTGGCTTATTCACAAACTTTACTCGGTTAGACAACACTTCGTTTATAACACCATCTCGGTCTAGGAATACTGCTTTTTTCATCCTATTCACACCTTTATTATTTTCCTAATATTGTGCCCACAAGGAAAATAATTATCAGGGTAATAAGACAAAACTATTAGCTATAACTTATTAATTTTTAAAAATATTGATAATAATAACTAACACAATGATTCCTACTACTACCAGCCCTCCAATAGTAGGACTACCATACAGAGCCCGATTCCACGCGTCATCCGTTTCAATTTTACTCTTCTTTTCATCACTAGGTTTCCCCATAAATTCACCCTTTTCGATTTAGTTTAAATAGTTGCCTCTAATAGTCTTAAATCGTTAGAAAAAGTTGCATGTATTCTATGTCCGCCAAATAAATCACCATCATTGAAGATACAAACTTCTCATAAGTTATATTGTATTCACCTGCATCTACTGCTTCCCAACTAAGAGTCAGATCATTTTCACCGTATTCAGGTCAAAAGTCATTTTTATAGTTCGAGTAAATATGCAGTCACAGAAGTTCTAACTTGTTTTTGGAAAATTTCTATAAAAAAAAACAGCCTTTCTGCAAAAACTAACAATTGCTTTGCACCCATTCTATTATTACTATTCAAGGTCCAAATGATTTCACCTTCACAGATTTTAAATTTTTTAGTTGTTTCTTCATAACTGAACAGCCCAATGCATCACTATTGAATTCATTTAATATCACCTTCTGGAAAACTAAATGGAACAACGTGATGTTCTCTGTCTATTTTTCATATACCCTATTGTAACTGCGAGAAGAAGGTTTTTGGAAATATATGTGGAATACATATTCAGCTAGATAGGATTTTGGATGTTGAAGTACGTTTACAAAAGCTTGTGAAAAGGAGTTTTAACATGAGGAGAGTTTGTATAATCTTCATCTTCGTCTTGGTGTTAACTGCATGCCAAGTTCAAGCTGCAAACATTACTTTAAATGATGTGATTGTTTCACTAGAAAATCAACATCTTGATGTAGAAGAGACAAGGAAATCTACGGATAACATTTTTAATAATAAGCTGAATGGTATAAAGCCAAACAATTATACGCTACAGGACAAATCATTATTGATCTATATTTTCGACTCTGAAGAAAATAGAAAAAAAGGATTTAAAGATTTTCAGAAACAAACAGAAAGTTTAAATACTGTATCTCATGGTGTTTACGAAGTGAAAAATGTTTTAATCTTTTATGTATATGAAAAGGACTTAGACAATAGCATCGAGGAAGGCCTTCAACAAACGATAAATAATTTAGAAAGGTTAGCTTTATAATACTAAAAAAATAGGGGTATTTCTCTGGACTGAAATCCCCTATTTGCATTCCAATTATAATTAATTTAGTGGTCTTGATATGATAAACTCATACTTTTCCACATTTTCATCTGCTTCCATTGGTACTCCAAATACAGTCGCTGCGTTAATAGTTGTTTCAACATTCGAAAGCTCGTCTTGTGTCAAAGACTCAAAAATGTCAGGATTCATTCTGATTAAAGTAACTTGCTTACCTTGTGAAGTAAGATATTCAATTCCTTCGTGCAGCCTATTTAAAAGTATTTCCATTTTGATTCCTCCTCCATTATTCCACATGAATAGCTTGTCCTAAAAAAAGAAAAATATATAAAATGCTCGTTTAATGATTCATTCATATAAAACGTAATTTCTACATCAAATAAATGCTTTTATACATGAATCAAATTAGTCGTTACCTTGGCTCATCGTTTAACCTATCTAAGACTTACTTAACTTGCCGGTACAAATAATTTATAAATGATACGCATCCAAACAATTATTACATTGACATTTTAAACTAATAGAATTAACATTTAAAAGAGTCAATTGAAAATGATTATCATTACTAATTAATCTTCAATTTATTTCAAATTTTAATGATGAAGAAGGAGTTTAAATGATGAAAAAGCTATTTATGATATCCTTACTGTTCTTTGTACTTATCCTTGCTGCATGTGGAGACAAGGAAACAAATAAGGAGCAAGGAAAAGAAGAAACAAAATCAGATACGATTACATACCAATCAGAAACTGGCCCTATCGAGGTTCCGGCAGATCCACAAAGAATAATTACTCTTACAAACGGGCCAAATGCTTTGGCATTAGAGGCAAATGTAGTTGGAATTGATGATTGGACAAAGATGAACCCTCTTTTTGAAGAACGATTAGACGGGGTGGAAGTTGTAACCGAGGAGAACTTAGAAAAAATCATCGAACTTGATCCAGATTTGATAATTGCAGGTTCTCATATGAATAACATTGAAAAATTAAATGAAATTGCCCCCACAGTTGTTTTTACGTGGGGAAAACTAGATTACTTAGAACAGCAGCTTGAAATTGGGAAGCTTCTGAACAAAGAAAAAGAAGCGAAAGAATGGATAGAGGATTTCAAATCACGCGCTGAATCGATTGGCGAGGCTATTCGCGCTAAAATCGGTGAAGATGCAACAGTTTCTGTGATTGAAAGTGGAAACAAGGAGTTTTATGTGTTTGGAAATAATTATGCACGTGGAACAGAAATCTTGTACCAAGCAATGGGGTTGAATATGCCCGAAAAGGTAAAGGATACAGCTCTTGAATCTGGGATCTACGTTATTTCAACTGAACTACTTCCAGAATACGCAGGTGATTATGTAATTTTAAGCAAAAATCCAGACGTAGATAACTCTTTCCTAGAAACAGATCTATGGAAAAACATCCCTGCAGTTAAAAATAGTCAAGTATATGAAATCAATACAAAGGCTTCTACCTACAGCGACCCTATAACTTTAGAGCACCTTCTAGATTTCTTTGAAAGCTCGTTTTTGAATAAATAAGGACCCGTAAAAACGTGAAATCAAGTTGCTGATTTCACGTTTTTTAATTTCTATACTAGTTATTTGTTTTACTTAATAAGAACGTACCGGTGAAATGAGTTGAAGATAAGAGGACTGTTCAATAGACTCAATTAAAATTGGGCTCATTGATCCGTTAAAACTAACTTTTATCTCTCCATCTTTTATTTTCTTTAAAGCATCCAACAAAAAAATCGCATCAAGTGAAATAGTTAGATTAGTGTCCCCAGTGATTGCTTTAATACTTAGTGTTTCTTCAATCTTCCCTATTTCTGTAGAATTAGAGGAGATTTTGATTTTAGCACCATCGTAAATTTCTAGCTGTACATTGTTATTTTTCCATTCACTTGCAAAAAGACAAGCTCTATCTATTGCTTTTAATAGCTGAACTGTATTAAGTATAATGGTTGTCCTGAAATTATTTGATAGTAGGCCGGATATGTTAGGATAATTTCCATCAATTAGTTTAGAAAAGAGGGAGATGGTATTTGACTTAAATACTATGTACCTTTCTGTCACAAATATGTTTATTACACTAGATTCCTTGTTAATTAGATTGGATAGCTCAATTAAACTTGTGGCTGGAACATTGAAAGAACCATTAATAAATGAATTTGTGGTAAGCTCCCTTAAAGCCAAACGCTGTGAATTTGTTGCAATACACGTGAGCCGGTTTTGATAGAAAGACATATTAACTCCTGTTAAGACAGGTCTAGATTCATTCTTCGAGGCTGCATACACTGTTTGTTTAATAATTTCTACCAATTCATCACTTAGAATTTTTATGGATTCAGTCTCCTCCATTTGTGGAAGACTAGGATATTCATCTGCGTTGAATCCATATAGAGTAGTTACAATTTCATTCGCTTGAATGGTAACGTGCTTTTCTTCATTTACTTTTATATGTATTTTTCCAGGTAGCTTCTTTAAAATTTCACTTAGAAGTTGGGCTGAAACTACAATACTACCTGTATGACAGACTTCCAAAACTTCCAGTTCATCTTTCCATACAGGAATAACTTTTTCGATAATAATATCAGAATTGCTTCCAACAAGAGTTAAGTGATTGTGATCAACAGTTATCTTAATTCCTGAGAGAATAGGGAACTGTGTTTTTAAAGAAACTGCTCTATTCACTTCTGAAATTGCCTTGTTAAAACATGCACTATCTATTATAAATTCCATAAAAACGGCTCACCTCATTTAAGCTTTAAGCATTACTACTTCGACTTCAGTTACCAATTCCCCTCTATTTTTTCTTATTAAATAAGTTAGACGTCTATACACTACTCATTTTTTCTATACATAAAAAAACACCGTTCCAGTCAACAACTGAACGATGCTTTATTTACCTTATTAATCGGTTGGATTTAACAACTTGGACTTACCAATGGTGAATCTTATTTGTTTTTAAGATACTCCATACCTTTAGCAGTGATCCCTAAAACTAGGTTATCTGAACCCTGCCCGCTATCCACTGCATATTCCATTTTGATCAGGTATTCAATCGCTTGTTTACTATTAAGGTCAGTATTTACCATAGCTTTAGGTAATACATAGCTCGCGCCATTATTAGCAAAATGATAATCATACAGACTTTGTAACAAAATATCCGATATTTTATTTAGTTCTTCGTTAGTCAAGCTCATCACTCCTCAGTAATCAATATACAACATTCAAGAAAAAAACTCTTTGTATTTGCTTCAGACAAATAACATAAAAACACCCCGTAAATGTTAGTTGGTGTCTAACATTTACGGGGCAGATCAAATTGATGGTCTTACTTAACTAAAACACCGAATTACGCGTTAGCAGCACAATCAACAAGTTCTCCAAATCAGATTGTTGGAATTGTTAATTAATTCAGAGAGAAATGTTAAATGCTATTCCTTTCCCTCCAGTTTTGATAATACAGCGTTTATCTGTGCCTGTGTGAGTGGCGCCCATGCTGAGCTATCAGAATCGGATAACGCTGATGCGGGGCTTTCCCCCTGACTCATCCATTTGGCCTGATAGGGCACTTCTTCGAAGATTACCCGCTGACCGGCTTCATATTTAGCCGTTTCTATCCAGGAAGGATAGGCATCTTTCGGTAATGTAGGCTGTGGAATTGGTTTTTCACCAGGCATAACGGGACCTATGAGATTCCATGGCGTTTCCCATGACTGAAGAACCGGATTGTCAGGAACATCACCCTTTGTCCACCACTTAGCCTCGTAGACGTTATGGTGCCGAACGACTTTGTCACCTTCAAGGTACATGACCGTTGGTGACCATATCTGGTAGGGACTTGTTTCCGGGTTATCAGGTTCCTGTTCACTGGCTGACACTTGATCGGACGTTGTTATGAGACCAGCACTCGTAACAATATCCCCCTTAAAATTCATACCTAGCAAATCAGAAAAGCCGAACTGCGTTTGTTCCACGCCACTACAGGCGTCTGAAACTATACCGACGTCAACATAATTACTTCCGCACATAATATCTCGATTAACCGACCACATGGACATTCGGCCAACACCACGGGAATGAGCAAATTCGTTTAGGGCTTGAGCGTCATTCAAGGTAAAGACTTCGTTTCTAAAATCGTTTTGGCCGATCATCGGCGTTGCACCAATCTTTGACCATAAGGTTTTATCACTTAAGTGGATACCTACCCGTTTGTAAAGTATCTTCAATTGTCGTTGAGTCTGTATTAAAGCGTTTTCTGAAGCAGTCAGCATCGTTTGATCAGACGATAGACTTGAACCGTAATCCATCGTCATCACGTTTACTCCCGCTAAATCTACGCCATTCTCAAGCAGTTGTTCAACAGCATTCGTGCCATCCTGACTCAATCCTTGGGGTGAGACAGGTAGTGTCACCCATACCGCCAGTTGCTTGCCAACTGCCCGTCTTTCTGACTGTAGTTTAGCAATTACCTCAGCACGACGGTTGCCAGCAGCAGTATCTGTAAGTCCAGAATTTTCAAGATCCAAGTCTATTGTAGTCAAATTATATCTGTCAATAACTGATTGATATGCGGATAAGAGTTCATCCGTGGATGTACACCCTACTGCCAGTTCATTGTTTTTTACACCGCCGAAGGAAACGGCTACACTCCCCCCTTGTTGATGTAAGCGAGCAATGCGCCGATCTAAATCGAGAGTTTCGCTAGCTTGATTCAATGTGTAAACCCCGCCCCAGGAGGGTGCACAAGGATTTGTCGGATCAGAAACAATGAATGCCAAAACAGCGTCCTTATGTTCGGTGGACCCTAGATTCTGAAACATAAACATTGGGGTAGCAGTTACGTCTACATATGGTGCAAACCATTGATTCTGCGCTGCAGCCCGAGAGACCCACAAATTCCCTATCTTGCCAGTTGCACCGAGGAAACCACCGGTGAAAAGCCCAGCAATAATCATACATAGAATTGTCAAACGAAATAGTGATAATCTCCGTTCCTCTACTTGAATCTTCGTGACTCTGGTCATGAGTGCACCACTTCTTTTTCTTCTACGTGTGGTGTTAATGTAGTCAATGTACTCTGATTGGAGGCATTATTAGACAGTCGCATCCCGGCATCGCCGTGATAAAGAATTGCTTGCCAGTCAAGACTTTGTGCATGCTCCTTCTCCTGATTTTTCTGTTTTTTCTTTACCGGAACGTATAACCAATTTTTGATGCCGAGCCATACGTCAACAACTGAATTTTTGATACCAATAAATTCCACTACAGCCCATGTGGCTGTAATTACATTGAATGCTGCGAAAGCAGCATTTCCCCAGTTTTCCAGCATGATGCCACGCCACAAAATAACCAGTGAGATTCCAATAATGAGATGTGGTGAAATAACATACAACATTGGAGATACTGTACGGTCCTTTATTTTAGGTGTGCGAGCAAAGGGGATTTTTTGGGCACTAAGAGCCTGCTGTATTGATGTAAGCACACCAGCTAAATTCACCGGTAAGAGTATCAAGTTGAAACCATAAATCCTGAAGACATCGCTCCGTTTATAATTGCAATATTTTAAATCGCTGGACATCGCTAAGAAGTATGGCAACGCCGCAAAAATTACTAATGGACTTAGGAGACGCCCATCTATGGGGTAAGCTAACATAAATAATAGCCCAAAGCTCGCCCAAGAAATGGAAGCCAGATAATTCACACGAATTAATATTTCGGTTTTAGACATCGTGTTTCCTTGTTTTTTACGATTTCGAACCAATGACCATAGCTTCGGCAAAATGATAAGACCCCCATTTGCCCATCTACGTCTTTGTACAATAAGTGAACCAAAATCAGGCGGAGTTGCACTGTAACTTAGACGTTCAGGATAGTTGATAAGCGTCCAATCATGTTTGGCTAGATCGACACTAGATTCCGTATCTTCGATAACAGTGCGGTCCTGAATATACCTTCGTATTTCAAAGTTACCCACCCATTCCGTCTCACTGATTTGTTCCAATGCAGACTTCCGTATAATAGCATTGGCTCCGACCCAGAATGTTGCGTTATAGTAAGTCATACCTTGGTGTAGAATATGTTGGATGTCAGTTGTAGCTCCAGCAATCCGCTCAATGCGGGTAGCGGCTCCACGAAATGAAGAATACGGTGTCTGAACCACCGCAACACGTACATTATCCGGTTGCTGTAAGAAATAGACCAAGCGTAAACAATAACCCGGACGCAGTATGGAATCTGCATCTAATGTAAGTACAAATTCGCTATCCGGAAATGTAATATTCCTGCCGTTCTGAATTTCGGTCGCGGGCACCAGTATAGGACCATCCGGTGTTTCTACCTGATCAAACGTGCGACCCATAAGTCCGATATAAGAATTAAGATTCATGGCTTTATTGGGCTCGTGAGATAATGAAGCGAATTTTTTCCGTTCGAAAATATCCAGTTCCGTATTAAATATCCAGGTCAAACGTTTATAGAGTTGACTGATCCTGTTAACGGGAATACTTACCTTTTCATTGTAGGAAGCAAGCAAAGCTTTATAAACCAAGCGCAACTCACTTGATAAACCGCCCACCACTTCATCTGCAAAAAATTCCCCAACATGGTCACCAATCTCTTCCTTATTGACCAACTGATCTAACCAATCCGCCGCCCAGGCATAGTGTTCAGCCAGTTCCTTCGTAATCTCTGGTCTGATATGCGATGACGACTCCAGCTCGCTTAGGTATTCTGTAAGTTTAGACTCAAATAGCTGACGGGGGGCAGCAAATAAATCATTGATTTCCTTAACCAACTGCCGAGTGGCGTTGAGTCGATCTGAAGCCGCTGGATCTTTCGGGTACGGGGCGTCATCCAAAAGGAGAACAATTCGGATATGGGGATACTCCTGTAGAGCAGCAGATAACAGGGTCTTTCGAACAACTTCCGGCTCTTCATCGTAAGACGGTATCAATACAGTAACCTTCGGCTGATTCTTCTCCAAGTACCTATCAATATCAGCACGAGGTATACGTACATGTTTACTAAAACGCTGCAAGGCACCCTGTCGTGCTATGAGATACATTAGAGCTGAAAAAGTTAGAAGTGTGACAATTAACAGATATCCGAGTGACTCCATCACGAACTGATATGTAATCGGACCCTTGAAATACTCCTTTATAATTGTCGATATTACATAAGCAATCCAGAATCCAATAGTCATTATTATTGCTAAGCCGCCATATGCCATTTTCCTAGTAGACGGCTTGTCATGAAAAATCGACAGGGGCGTTGAGTGACGCTCCGTACCCCACTGCCGTTTCAGCTTCCTAGTGCTTTGAGAACGTAACATATTTTAAGTCTGGCCTCCTCATTATTATTTCTACACCAAGCACGACGGCTATTGGATGGCTTGTTTGTATATAATATGGGTAGAATTCAAATTATATTCCAGATTTCGGGAAACCTCTCTGCTGAAATTGAAGTAAAGCTTCTAATTCAAATATTTATTGCCGAAGATGAACTGATCGGTGAAACAAAGATACGCAAAATGAGAAACAATGAATGGCCGATACAACAATCAATACTTTAAAGACTCATCTTATCATTCAAAATCAAAACAAACTTATATTGAAAGATGTATTTCGACATGATCTCAACTTAATACTCTGTAGAAAAGACGGAGAACCTATGCCAAAGTCTTCTCTATTTGATGCCTTCGAACGAATCCTCAAAAGGGCAGAAGTAAAGTCTTTGCCTATACATTCCTTACGGCATACTTATGTAGTTTTATTAATGGAAGCTGAAACTGATATTAAATATATTCAAAAACAACTAGGGCATGGTAGTAACCAAATAACTGCTGATGTATATACTCATGTATCAAACAAAATAAAAAAGAAAAACACCGAACAAGTCAACTTACGACTGAACGATGTTTTCAAATTATATTTTTTTACCTATTTTATGGGGTGAAAATAGGGTGAAAATAATTTTTACCAATAATTCTACTAAAACCACCCCATAAATCTAGTCAACAATCCTCGCTAAATTAAGCTTAGTACATCTTCAAGTACTGCTCACGTTCCCAAGGATGTACAGTCGTACGGAACATATCCCATTCGATTTCTTTTGCTTCTACGAAGTTAGCATAGATGTGTTCACCTAGTGCTCCGCGAATGATTTCGTTTTTGCCTAGCTCTTGAACTGCAGCATGTAATGATGGTGGTAAGTTATGGATACCATTTTCAATGCGCTCTTCTTCTGACATAACATAAATGTTACGGTCTACTGCTGGTGGTGGTGTTAATTTGTTTTTAATACCATCTAATCCCGCTTGAAGAATAACTGCCATAGCCAGGTATGGGTTTGCTGCTGGATCTACAGAACGAACCTCGATTCGTGTGCTTAAACCTCTTGAAGAAGGAATTCGAATTAAAGGACTACGGTTTTGACCTGACCATGCAACGTAACAAGGTGCTTCGTAGCCTGGTACAAGACGTTTGTACGAGTTAACAGTTGGGTTAGTGATTGCAGTGAAGCTTTGTACATGCTTCAATACACCAGCCATAAATTGCATTGCTGTTTCACTCATTTGCATATCTGCAGATTCATCGAAAAATGCATTTTCTTTCCCTTTGAATAATGAAACGTTAAAGTGCATTCCTGAGCCGTTCACACCGAACAATGGTTTTGGCATGAATGTTGCATGTAGACCATGCTTACGAGCAATTGTTTTAACTACAAGCTTGAACGTTTGGATGTTGTCACAAGCAGTTACAGCGTCTGCATATTTGAAGTCGATTTCATGTTGCCCTGGAGCTACCTCATGATGAGATGCTTCAATTTCAAAGCCCATTTCTTCTAATTCAAGTACGATATCACGTCGACAGTTTTCCCCAAGATCCATTGGAGCTAAATCGAAATAACCGCCATGGTCATTTAAGTCAAGTGTCGGCTCGCCTTGAGCATCTAATTTAAACAGGAAGAATTCTGGCTCTGGCCCTAAGTTAAAGCTAGTAAACCCTAACTCTTTCATTTCTTTTAATATACGTTTTAAGTTACTACGTGGATCTCCAGCGAATGGAGTACCGTCTGCTTTATTTACGTCACAGATAAGACGAGCTACTTTCCCTTTACCTGTAATCCAAGGGAACACTACCCATGAATCTAAATCTGGAACTAAAAACATATCTGATTCTTCTATACGAACAAATCCTTCAATTGAGGATCCGTCAAACATCATTTTATTGTCAAGAGCTTTATCGAGCTGACTCACTGGAATTTCCACGTTTTTAATCGTACCTAGTATGTCTGTAAATTGAAGACGAATAAAATTCACCTCATTCTCTTGAACGAACTTTTTGATGTCTTCTTTAGTATACTTACTCATTTTTCCACTCTCCTAAATATTTGATATTTTTGTTGAAGCTTACTTAACGAAAAAAGCGGGATAAGTCCCCTTGTCTTAAAGAAGCACGTTGCTGACTTTGTGCCAGTCGCATCTCTTCCTTTACAATGGCGCGTAACTCTTGATCAGAAATTACTTGTCGAACATCCTTAGAGGTTGCAGGATTTTTCTTCATTTCAAAAATTTGTTTAATACCGGCTATGTTCACACCCGATTTCAGAAGGTCTTTAATCTCTAACAAGACATCGATATCATCCAGTGAGAACATGCGTTGCTTACCTTCCGTCCGTGCAGGCTGAACTAATTCTTGCTCTTCATAATAGCGAATTTGTCTAGCGGTTAAACCAGTTAGCTGCATGACAATATTCATCGATAGCAGTGGCATGGAACGTCTCCATTCCTTTTCCATCGCTGCACCTCCTATGTAGGTTATAAACATAGTATATGTGATGTTAGCTAACATGTCAACACCATGTCAGCAAAACTTACATAAAATTTTCAAAAAAATTAAACCACTCTCTATATTTAGAAAGTGGTATTTTTTTGTTATTTATTCAAGGACTGAACTGCTCCTAAAATCGCATATTTGACATGTTCGTATGTTAACCCACCTTGTATAAACGCCGTAAATGGAGGTCTGATCGGACCATCTGCAGTCAGCTCCATGCTTGAGCCTTGCACAAATGTACCCGCAGCCATAATAACATCGTCCTCGTAGCCAGGCATATAGGCCGGCTCTGGGGCAAATTGGGCATTAATGGGTGAATGCATTTGGATTGCCTTGCAGAATTGAATCATTTGCTCAGGTGTCTGAAAGGAGACGGATTGTATTAAATCCGTACGTTTTTGAGTGTAATGTGGCTCCGTTGACATACCTACTTCCTCCAATACTGCGGAAGTAAAGATTGCGCCTTTAACTGCCTGTGAGACAACATGGGGAGCTAGGAAGAATCCCTGATACATATCTAATAATGTGTTCAGTGAAGCACCCGCCTCTGAACCTATACCCGGAGAAGTCATTCTGTAAGCGCATTTTGTAACAAAATCTTTTTTTCCTGCAATGTACCCACCAGTTTTAGCAATCCCACCACCAGGATTTTTAATCAGAGAACCTGCCATTAAATCTACTCCGACATTAGTTGGCTCTAAGGATTCCACGAATTCTCCATAGCAATTATCTACAAAAATAATGACGTCCTGCTTAATCGATCTAATTTTTTCTACCATTTCCTTGATTTGCGACACTGTGAAAGAAGGACGAACAGCATAGCCCTTTGAACGTTGGATGGCGACCACCTTGGTTTTGTCATGTATTGCATTTTTAACTGCTTCCCAATCCACCGCTCCTTCCTCTAGCAAGTCAACGTGCTGATAACTGATACCAAAATCAGCTAAAGAGCCCGTATCCTCTTCTCCGCCACTGACAATCGACTGTAAAGTATCATACGGTTTGCCGGTTATGTATAACAGCTCATCATTTGGTCTAAGAACACCAAATAAACTGATTGAGATTGCATGAGTCCCGCTAATGATTTGCGGTCTTACTAGAGCTGCCTCTGCTCCGAAGGTTGTTGCATATACTCGTTCTAACGTATCCCGACCTTCATCGTCGTAGCCATAGCCAGTCGAAGGATTAAAATGATGATCACTCACATGATGTGTTTTGAAGGCATGAAGGACTTTTTGTTGATTGTGAAACGCGATACGTTCTACTTCTTTGTGATAATCTGCAATCTTGGCTTCTGCCGAAGTTGCCAGAGCCAATACTTTTTCTGATAAGGTAGTTGTAAATTCCATGATGCATCTCCTAATTCTATTCATTGTACTTTGTATTTTGTTTGATGAATTATACTTTTAAACTCGTTTTTTTGATAAAAGAGAAAAGACTAATTTCAATAAATGAAATTAGCCCCTTATTGCATTAAATATTTAGAATTGCACTTCCCCGTCCCAGGCCATCATTCCACCTGTTACATTCGTTACATCGTAACCATTCTCTTCAAGGACTTCACAAGCCATCGCACTGCGGCCACCAGCTTTGCAAATTATGTAATGAGGAACGGACGGGTCGATTTGATCCAAGCTCGTTTCCACTTGACCTAAAGCAATATGCTTAGCTCCAGGAATAATTCCTGCATCTACTTCCTCTTGTTCGCGCACATCAATAATGTTGACTTGTTCGCCCGCATCTATTTTTTTTAGAAGTTCATCTGTCGTAATAGTTTTCATAAATAACCTCTCCACTTCATTTAAAGATTCTATCAAATAATAATTGGAGCAAGTGGAACTGTCAATGAATTAGATTTTACTCTTCTGATAGCTTTACAGGCTTAGATGGAGCAAATGTAGAAATCGCATGTTTATAAATGAGCTGTTGCTTCCCATCAGATTCGAACAATACAGTGAAATTATCATAGGATTTCACTGTCCCCTTTAGTTGAAAGCCATTTAACAGAAAGACTGTTACAAAGATTTCGTTTTTTCTTAACTGATTTAAATAGTTGTCTTGAATATTCATTGGTTTCATCCCAATACCCCCGTTTGCAATTTCGCTTAAAAACGTATCACTTTAACTATTCGCTTAAATTATTGATTTTCCTGCAAGAACCTACTAATTTCTTCTAAAATACTTTCACGGTCTTTAACTGGATCGAACCATTGTATATCCATTTTGTTACGGAAATAGGTTAATTGTCGCTTAGCATACCTTCTAGAATTTTGTTTTAGTGTGTCCACGGCATCCTCAAGGGTCGATTTCCCATCCAAATAGTCATAGATTTCCTTATACCCTATGGCTTGAATGGATTGAACATCTCTTATTCCTCTATCATATAGACCTTTTACTTCTTGTAACAGTCCTTGTTCTATCATCAGATCTACTCGCTTGTTAATACGCTGATACAGTATCTCACGATCAATTGTCAGACCAATGATATAGTGTGGGAAAACCTTTTCCTTGCCTTGATTTTGCTCAATCTCGTCTCTTTGCTTTCCAGTTAGCTCTTGCCTCTCGATTGCTCGGATGACTCTTTGCACATTGTTCGGGTGAATGTCCTTCGCAGCCACTGGATCTACATCCTGCAGCATCGAATATAATACCTCAGAGGACATACCTTCCAGCTCCTTCACCCTTGAGCTGTCTTGCTTTGGCTGCTCTGAAAAGCGGAAATCGTATAAAACCGACTGAACATAAAGCCCAGTCCCCCCCACAATAATAGGCACTTTTCCTCTAGAGGCAATATCCTTTATCTTTTCTCGTACGAGCCTTTGATACTCCGCCACAGAGAAGCCCTCGGTCGGATCTTTGATATCTAACAGATGGTGTGGAACATTTTCCATTTCATCTTTTGTTATTTTCGCTGTTCCAATGTTAAGTTCTCGGTAGACCTGCATAGAGTCCCCATTAATGATCTCCCCGTCACAAAACTTTGCTAGCTCTATACTTAATGCCGTCTTACCAACTGCAGTTGGTCCTACAATCGCAATAACTGCTGGATTACTATTCATCCTTCATCATCCACTTATATATAAATTCCATTGTTTGCTCTTTCCCTAATTCCTTTAAAAGTTCATGCCTTGCATCTTCTATCAATTGCACGGTTATATTTTTCATACCTACTTTTTTCATACCTTCCGCTACTTTAAATACATCCTTGCCGTCTTTTCCGACAGGATCCTTTGCTCCACTTATCATTAGTACTGGTAGACCCTTACGAACTTTCATGATCTCTGATTCTTTATGAATAGCTCTCATGCCACCAAACATATCGACATATAGCTGGTTAGATGGGATAAAACCACATAGAGGATCCTCTATATACTTCCTTACTTCCTCCCCGTCTCTAGTTAACCAATCGAAAGGAGTTTCCGGATGAGCAACTTTCTTGTTGAATCCGCCAAATGCTAGCGAGTTAAGCAAAGGACTTTCCGACTGTGGTGTTTTAATCTTAGAAGCTGCTTTACCAATTAGTTTTCCAATGTTGCCTAATACGCCAGGATCATACGCTGTACCACTAAGGATGACTTTAGATAGAGAATCACTATATTTTTGCATATACCGACGAGCAACGAACGAGCCCATACTATGTCCGAATAAAATAAGAGGGATATTCGTTAATCCTTCTCGAACAGTTAGCAGTACTTCTCGTACATCTTCCGTAATTCTTTCAAAGCCAGCACGGTCTGCAAAATAGCCTAACTGACCATTCTTTACTGCAGTCTTTCCATGCCCGCGATGATCATGACCACTTACGATAAAACCCTTATCAACCAGAAAATCGACAAACTCATCGTAACGCTCAATATGCTCAGCCAATCCATGCATAAGGTGAACATGGCCAATTGGTGTATCAGTTGGTATACATCTCATCACATAAATGAGGTGCCCGTCTGACATCTTTGCTTCTAGAATTTGCTTCACTCCACAACACTACCTTTCGAAAACATAGCATCTATTAAAGCTTCTTCTAATTGTTGCGAAAAACTTTCGGTCTCTTCCTCTGAATACTGAAGCAATTGCTTCATCACATTCAGCACTTCATCTTTATACAATTTGTATTGGTCAATACGGAAATAAAGCATACCCGTTCTTCTTACCAAGAAGTCTACAGGGGAGTACGTCATTTCTTCATGCACTGCATAGTAAATCTGCGCTAGCAAACCTAATGGCAAATTGGATGGAACAGTAGAGAGGATATGAGCGTATTGGAACACTTTATCGACATTAGAGCCGTAGAGCTTAGCCAACCTTCTTCCCTCTTCTTGCGTCAACCCGTAGGAAGGAGCGATTTGCTCTTTTAATGCAACAAACCCTTCGAATTGTTCGGAGCCACCAATTTCACCACCAGACAAATTCAAATGCTTCGTTACACAAGGGCCATACTTTTCATCCCCAAGTTGTTTGGATATCTTATCGACGATTGTTTCTGCCATTTTACGATAGCCAGTCAGCTTACCGCCTGCTATTGTTAATAGCCCCGCCTCCGATTGCCAAATTTCATCTTTCCGTGAAATCTCCGAAGGATCCTTACCATCCTCATAGATTAAAGGACGAACACCTGCCCATGTAGATTCAATATGCTCAATTCCTACTTGGACACCAGGGAACATATAATGGATGGCATCTAATAGATATTCAACGTCCTGTAAAGTCGCTACTGGATTTTGAATTTTTCCTTCAAAAAAGGTGTCGGTTGTACCAACATATGTTTTGCCGTCTCTAGGTATTGCAAATACCATTCGTTTATCAGGTGTATCAAAATAGATGGCCTGGTGCAATGGGAAAATAGATTGGTCGATTACTACGTGGATACCTTTAGTTAGTCGCAACTTCTTTTTATTTTCGATTGCGTCTAGCGCTCTTACGCCGTCTACCCAAGGCCCAGTTGCATTCACTACTTTTTTAGCATGGATCGCGATTCTCTTGTTTGTGACCATGTCTACTATTTCAGCACCAACTACTTTATTATCATCACTATAAAGGAAAGATCTTGCCTTAGCATAGTTTAAGCATACGGCTCCTTTTTCAATCGCTTTTTTTACAACCTCAATTGTTAGTCGCGCATCGTCCGTTACATACTCAACGTAGTAGCCACCACCAAGAAGGTCCTTACTTTTTACCAAAGGCTCTTTTTCTAGTGTTTCCTTAGCAGAGAGCATTAGACGACGCTCTTCTTTTTTTACACCAGCTAAATAATCATACAGCTTTAATCCAGCGGATGTGCTTACAGGACCAAACGTTCCTTGCTTATGGAATGGAAGTAGCATTCCAGTAGGTTTAGAGACATGAACTGCATTTTCGTATACAATTTCTCTTTCTTTCCCTACTTCAGCTACCATTTTAATTTCCATTTGCTTAAGGTAACGCAAACCACCATGGATTAGCTTGGTCGATCTGCTTGATGTACCAGCTGCAAAGTCCTGCATTTCCACTAAGGCTACGGACATACCTCTTGTAACTGCATCAAGCGCTATGCCCGCTCCTGTAATACCGCCTCCGATAACTAAAACATCGAATTCGTAAAAGTTTAATGTATTAAGTATTTGTTCACGTTCTACTGAAGATTTCACTTATTCCACTCCTCGTCCTGAAATTTAAATAATCTCGTTGCTTCAACGGCCAATTTCCAGCCTTTATATAATCGGTTTCTTCTTTCTTCCTCCATTTGAGGTTCATATAAGCGCTGGCTTTCCCTTAGATCGGAAAGCTCCTGCTCATCCTTCCAGAACCCTGTCGCCAAGCCGGCAAGGAAGGCGGCTCCTAGTGCGGTTGTCTCGTTAAGTTTTGCAAGCTCTACGGGTAAGTGTAACAAATCACTTTGAAATTGCATGAGGAATTCATTACTTACTGCACCACCATCTACGCGTAACACTTCCACAGAGACACCAGAATCACTAATCATCGTATCTAAAACGTCTTTCGATTGGTAGGCAAGAGACTCAAGTGTTGCACGGATAAAGTGTTCCTTGGTCGTGCCTCGGGTCAGACCAAATATAGAGCCTCTTGCATCAGAATCCCAATAAGGGGTTCCTAATCCTACAAAGGCAGGGACGACATATACCCCTTCTGTCGAATCCACCCGCTTCGCATAGCTTTCAGATTCACTCGCACGCTTTAGCATACGAAGCCCATCACGAAGCCATTGTATAGCAGAACCAGCGACAAAAACGCTTCCCTCTAATGCGTAGGTCACCTTCCCATTTATGCCCCATGCGATTGTCGTCAATAAACCGTTCTCAGAGGTTACCGCTTCCTCTCCGGTATTCAATAGCATGAAGCAACCAGTACCATACGTATTTTTAGCCATTCCCTTGTCAAAACAGCATTGTCCGAACAAGGCAGCCTGCTGATCACCTGCAGCGCCTGCTATATCAATCTCCTTACCGAAGAATACAGAAGGATCAGTTTTCGTATAAACCTCAGAGGAGGAAGCAACCGTAGGGAGCATGCCCATTGGAATATTTAGCTTTTCACAAATTTCCTGATCCCACTTTTGTTCGAATATATTATAGAGCATTGTCCGGGAGGCATTAGAATAATCTGTGACATGAGCCTTTCCATCTGAAAGCTTCCAGATTAGCCATGTATCAATGGTTCCAAACAGTAGCTCGCCAGCCTCTGCCTGTTCTCTTGCCCCCTCGACATTATCTAATATCCATTTAACTTTGGTTGCAGAAAAATAGGGATCTAGCTTTAAGCCCGTTTTTTCCTGGAAGAAGGATTCCAGATTCTCTTTCTTCAGCTCATCAATAATAGATTGTGTCTGCCTCGATTGCCAGACAATTGCATTATAGATTGGTTTTCCCGTGCGCTTGTTCCATACCACCGTTGTTTCGCGTTGATTAGTAATCCCAATGGCATGGACGTCTCCGGGTTGACTGCCGCTTTCTGTTAAAACTGCCGCCAATACCGATAGTACGGTTCCCCAGATTTCCTTCGCATCATGCTCCACCCAGCCAGACTTTGGAAAGTGCTGCTTGAATTCCTTTTGCGCAGAGTGAACGATATTCCCTTTTTTATCGAATAGAATAGCTCTTGAACTAGTAGTACCTTGATCGATGGATAAAATATATTTTCCCATATAACCCCTCCTACATTACTCGTTTGAACATCTTTTCAATTTCATACGTAGAAAAATGGACAATGACCGGTCTGCCATGCGGACACGTCAAAGGATGCTTCGCATTTTTAAGACTGACTAGCAGCTGCTCCATGTCATGCAACGTTAAATAATGGTTTGCTTTAATCGAAAGCTTACAGCTCATCATAATTGCTGCTTCTTCCCGGAGCTTTTTAATATCTGTTTTGCGATTCGTCAATACTTGCTCGATTAGTCCCTCAATAATCTTAGTTTCATGTCCTTTTGGAAACCATACGGGATGGTCTCTCACAACAAAGCTAGAGGAACCAAATTCCTCCAAGAATATCCCTACTTTGTGCAGCTCATCGATGGATTCTTTAATACGATAGGCCTCATCCAAAGAATAATGGAAGGTGAGTGGCAGTAAAAGTGCTTGACGCTCTGTTACATCCACGTCCCCTACCTTTTCCTTGTAATACTCATACTTCACTCGTTCCTGTGCTGCGTGCTGGTCAATCAAATAAAATCCATCTTCACTTTGAGCAACAATATATGTACCATGGATTTGGCCGACCACATGCAAATCGGGAAACGGGTCTCTTAGTTCGAGTTCAGTTTCAGAATAAGGTTCCTCATTAGTAGGAAAGCTCTCTTCCATGACTGTCGTGTTGTCATCCCATTTAGTCGACTCTATTTCAGGTTGTTGATCAGCACTTCGAGTAGGTGTGACAGACATACCTTCCTGCTCCGTTACCTCCTGCTTTACTGGCTCATATGTTTGTTTAAAAAAATCAAACTGGAAACTTGGCTGAGGTTTTGGCTTTACAGGCTTCTCTTTAATCTCTAGTGGTTGTTGAGAACGATGCATCACCTTACGGATGGTTTGTTTCACCAGCTCCATCAGTTCCTTTTCCTTACTCAAACGAATCTGATGCTTCGCTGGATGTACGTTAACATCAGTCAGCATTGGGTCTGTTTCAATGTTTAAAACGACAATTGGAAAGCGCCCTATCGGTAGTAGCGTATGATATGCCTCTACAATGGCATTATTTAATCCGTAATGCTTGACCCAGCGCCCGTTAACCAAAATCGTCATATAGTTTTTAGACGCTCTTGTAATCTCGGGCAGTGTTCCATAGCCTGAGATTTTAAAATCCGACGATTCTGCTTCGAATTTTATCATTTTCTTGGCATTGGACACGCCATATATGGAAGCAAGCACTTGTCTTAAGTCTCCACGGCCGCTCGTTTGTATGATTGTCTGATTGTTATGAGATAGCTTAAATGCTATTTCAGGAAAGCTAAGCGCTAAGCGATTGATCAAATCAATTGTATGTCCTAGCTCTGTTTGAATCGTTTTTAAATACTTTAGTCGAGCTGGTGTGTTGAAAAATAACTGTTTTACTACAATGTCCGTCCCTCTTCGGATTGGGGCAGGAGTACAGGAGATAACTTTTCCTCCTTCTAGCATAACCTTAGTCCCTACATTTTCTCCATCTGATGTCCAAAGATCGATTTTAGAAACAGAAGCTATACTGGCTAAGGCCTCTCCACGGAACCCTAAGGAGCGTATGCGGAACAGATCGTGCTCCGTCATTATTTTGGAAGTGGCATGTCTGGAGAAGGAACGTAAAGCATCCTCCTCGTCCATTCCCTTACCATTGTCTGTCACCTGAATTTTAGCTAATCCTGCCTCCTCTAGCATAATTTCTATGGAGGTGCTTTCTGCATCAATGGCATTCTCTACTAACTCCTTCACTACGGAGGCTGGCCTTTCAACGACTTCCCCTGCCGCTATTTTGTTAGATAAGAGCTCTTCCATTACGACGATTTTCCCCATTGTTGCTCACCACCTATATTTTTTAATCTAGCTCATTTTGTAGCTCGTATAATAATTGAAGGGCCTCTAAAGGTGTTGTACCCGAAATGTTGACCTTTTTAAGCTTTTTCATAATAATTCTTGCTGTTTCATTTTCTTCTTCATTAGTCTCTTCCGCTTTTACAATGGCTACGGGAGCTTCAGAAGAGGCCGCCTCATCAAAAAATGACAGCTGAGTATTTGCCCCGTTTCTCTCATTTGACTCTTTTCTCTCCTGCTGTTCAAACGACTTCAGGATATCTCGAGCTCTTGAGATAATCTCTTCTGGTAGCTGCGCAAGCTCTGCGACATGTATTCCGTAGCTTTTATCGGCTGGACCTTCTTTTAGCTTGTGTAGGAACACTACCTTACCATCTTGTTCAGTAGCAGCCACATGGACGTTTCGTAGCATCGATAACGTTTGCTCTAGTTCTGTCAGCTCATGATAATGAGTGGAGAACAACGTGTTTGCTCCAATATGGTCGTGTATATATTCCATCATGGCCTGGGCTAAGCTCATACCATCGTAAGTAGAAGTCCCACGTCCGATTTCATCAAACAATAGTAAGCTTTTGCTTGTTGCATTGACTATGGCATGCTGAGATTCCATCATCTCAATCATGAAGGTACTTTGTCCCCCTGCCAGGTCATCGGCTGCTCCTATTCGAGTGAATATTTTATCGACGATTGGCAGCTCAGCAGATTTAGCAGGCACGTAGCAGCCAATTTGAGCCATTATGACAGTAATGGCTACCTGTCTCATAAAGGTACTCTTACCTGACATATTCGGTCCAGTAATAAGTAGCATATTTTCCTTTTCAGTCAGTACACAATCATTTGGGACATACAGCTGATTGTTCATCATCTTCTCCACAACCGGATGTCTTCCCTCTTTAATAATCATCGCATTCGAGTCATGGAACATCGGTCTTGTCAGACGATGCTTTTCAGCGACCTCTGCAAACGAAATGAACACATCTAGCTCACTAATTTGCTTCGCTAGCTTTTGCACTAGTGGGATGTATTGTTTAATTTCTTCTCGCAGCTCAGAGAAAAGCTCATACTCTAAAACTAGGCTTTCATCCTCAGCTGAAAGGATAAGGGATTCCTTCTCCTTGAGCTCATCAGTTATATACCTTTCAGCATTTGCTAGAGTCTGTTTTCGGACATATCTTGATTCATCTGCCAAGTGAATGTTCGACTTCGTTAACTCAATATAATATCCGAATACTCGGTTATAGCCTATTTTTAAATTTTTAGCCCCAGTGATCTCTCGTTCTCTTCTCTCGAGCTCTGCAATCCATTTTTTCCCGTTAACAGAAGCATCTCGAAGCTTATCTAAGCGGTCATTGTAACCATTTTTTATAACTCCGCCATCTTTAACAGAAATTGGTGGCTGCTCGCTAATCGCATCCTCTAGCTTTCTCCAAATGTCCTGGCAATCTTCAATCGCTTCTCCTAATACTTGTAGCGTTTCGTCTTGTGTCTCCAATAAAAGCTGCTTGATCTGTGGAATTTTAGAAAGAGACTGTCTAAGTTGGGCAAGGTCGCGTCCTCCAGCACTTCCAAAGCCGATTCTTCCAACCAGTCGTTCTAAATCATAGACCTCTTTGAAAAGCTCTTTTATGTCCTCTCTTAACATGAAATCATCTAGGAAGCTGGTAACTATATTGAGCCTAGATTCAATCGCACTTTTATTGGCAAGTGGCTGATGAATCCATTGCTTTAGCTTTCTACCGCCCATAGCAGTAACCGTTTCATCTAAAAGCCATAACAACGTTCCTTTTTGATCTCCGCTTCGTATCGAGGAAACAAGCTCTAAATTACGTTTAGAATGGTAATCCATTGCAAGGAATGATTCTCTTTCCTGAAAGTTAAACGGTTGAATATGAAGCAATGATCGTTTTTGTGTTTTCTGTATGTATTTTAACAAGCGCTTGACTGTACGATAGGTCTCTGCTGGATGATTTACCACATACTTCGCAGCTTCATCATCCGACAATTCCTCTTGCTCAATGGATAACGTGAAATCGTGAATAGAGGATAAGTCATTTATCACTAAGTATAATTGTTCGCTTACGATTAACTCCTTTGCCTGTAGCGCCAAGAGCTGCTGAACGACTTCCTTCTCGTCTCCTTTTATAATAGTAGTAAACCCGTCACCTGTGGACACATCCAAATAGGAAAAGACAACCTCCTCCGTGGACAATAAATCTGCTGAGGCAATAAAATAATTCGTTTTATTTTGTAATGCCTTTCCCTCCATCAGAGTACCTGGAGTTACCAGTTGAACAACCTCACGTTTAACCACACCTTTAGCAACCTTCGGATCCTCCACCTGCTCGCATATCGCTACCTTATACCCTTTCGAAATTAGGGTCTCTATATAGCTCTGTGCAGCATGATGTGGCACTCCACACATTGGAATGCCATCCTTTCTGCTTGTTAAAGTAATTTCCAAGATGGATGCCGCCTTAATCGCATCATCATGGAATAGCTCGTAAAAGTCACCGAGACGGAAAAACAAAAAAGCATCTATGTAGTCTTCTTTAATCTTTAAATATTGTTGCATCATTGGAGTAATTGTAGTCATTGTTTCCCTCTTCTCATTGTTACTCCCCCTATTATAACAAATTAAATAATCACCGCAGACATAATACGACTTGTTTTTAGATGTTTCTTGTGGGAAAAACTAGCTTTAGAGGAGACCTATTGCAATCATTAGAAGGGACTAGTTAGAAGAGCTACATGACCATGCCAGTGCATGCAATTTATGGTATCTCAAAAAAAAAATTCATACTTTAAAGCAAAAAAAAGCCGGCCAGCGCCGGCTTATTAAAGTGAAGATGAATCGTGGAAATCGTCTGAAGAGCTGGATGAGCTGGATGAACTAGATGAGCTGGAAGAGCTAGATGAACTCTCATCCTCGTAAGACCATTCTTCCTCGAAGTCCTCATCATAAACTTGAATACAAACAGTTGTTTCTCCGACTACCTCTGCAAGTAACTCTCTCTCTACCGTAACTTGGAATTCACAGCCTTTTACAATAATTGCTTCTGTGCAATTTGGCTGCTGAATGACACGTACATGAACTTCCTCACCAGTTGCATCTTTGTCTCTATAGCTTAGTTTAATGCGATCCTTGTAATTCACCGTCTCCGTAAATACAGATGTTTTAGAGTGATCGTGGTGGGCATACCACACGTTGATATCGAATTTCCCAGATACTTCTACAAATTTCCCGTGTTTTTTAGATTGGTACGTATGATTGATAACCCAGCACCCTAAAATGCTAGAAGGTGTGTTTGGTGGTCGAAGCGTCTCACAAGATTCCGTTCTCTTTTTACCCTTAGCAACTACTGCTTTCGTCACGATATGTCGCAAATATTTCATGTTCTTCCTCCTTGTAATCAAGTCATAACATCATATGCACCGTTTGCCCAATCGGTTCATCCGTTTGAAGATGTTGTGTAGATTAAAGGAGAAAGAATTTCATTTCTCGTTAGAATTCGACAAGGAGGTGAGGAGATAACTCATCCCTAATTAAATCAATTCAACTACTTCTTAGCGGTTGTTCTCCGTTACGACGGTCGCTTTCCTGGGGTCACGGCTCGAGCCTGTAGTCTCGCCCTCCTGCTGT
>NZ_CALIED010000070.1:0-36360 GCF_938022135.1 uncultured Psychrobacillus sp. | reverse complement strand
GCTCCAATCAATAAATGGGAACAGCTTTAGCATCGATAAAGCGCTAATAAATTTACTCGCATAAACAAAGCTTAAAACTGTCACCAACCCCAATTTCATAATCTATTTATGTTTTAATAGCCATTTGAAAGTTCCTTTTTTAATGATTACAGTCACTATAAAAAAGAATTGTTAGTCAAAATCAACCCATAACTTTAACAAAGCTTTTATAAAATACAAAAGCTCCGTTGCTTGAACGTATAAAATTATAAAAAACTCCTATCTCGCAAACACTGAGATAGGAGCTTTTATATTAATTATTTTCCAAAGGATGATAGAAATTTAACTCGATCGCCCATTGGAGGGATACTATTATCTACCAATGAAATCTCTAATACAGCTGGGCCATTCATCTGCAGGAGACTGTTTATAACTTCCTCATTCAAGTCTCCCATTTCCTCTATACGAACACTAGGTATGTTCATAGCTGCTGCCATCGCTGCAATGTTAATCGGCTCTTGCGCAAAGGTTGGATGAACCCTTTTGTATTGCAGATTGTGCCCGTGGTAAACCATGCCTAAGCGAGCATTGTTCATCACAACAAAGAGCACAGGAATATTGTATTCCTTAGCAGTCAATATTTCCATTCCATGCATAAAGAAACACCCATCACCGGTAATGGCTACTGTAGGACGATCTGGTTCAGCAAGCTTAGCTCCTATCGCAGACCCTATACCACTACCCATAGCTCCAAAATGGACATTTATATCAAATGTACTGTATTCAAGGACATCCATGTCATGTATAACGTAAGCCATAAATTCTCCAATATCTATTGTGTATCGGGTAGATGAAGGGAGGTACGACTGTAACTGAAGTAACACATTCTTAGTAGTATAATCTTCATGACTTTGGACATTATCTTTTCTATTAAAGGCCATTTCTTTCCTTGTTATTCCAAGAGCTTTAAGCTCTTCTATTAATGCAGAAAGGCTCAATTGAATATCACCCAGGATAGGAATATCGATCGGATACTTGCGATTAAAGACGGTTTCATCAAAATCCATTTGAACCGTAAAGCGCCCATCAGTCAGGCTACCATTATAGTTATTAGTAGCTGTTTCTCCAAGACTAGAACCGATGATTAATAGAGATTTTCCATCTCCGTCATTTATAAGACTTGTAGCTTGTTCTGTAGCAGCAAATCCAAAAACTCCTGCAGACAATGGATGATCTTGACGAACAAAGCCCTTTGCGACAGGCGTTGTCATAATCGGCCACTCGAGCATCTCTGCCAATTCAAATAATAGGTCGACTGAATTTCTAACCCCTTGACCTACAAATATATAACCACTTTTTCTTTCGACTAACTCTTTAGCTGCCTGTTTAATCATGTCGAGATTCGGTATAACTTCTTCCCTTACCAAAATAGTAGGAATCTCTTCGTTACCACACGGACCTTGTTGAACATCAATAGGCATAGCTATATGTACTGGACCAGGAACACCGGAAACTGCTATTTTGGTAGCCTTTATAATTTCCTTTAATAAATTCTTTGAGTCTCTCACTGTTACACTATACTTCGTTACAGAATGATAAATCGGATCCGCATCAAGCTCCTGCGATGCATTCAAGCCTTCTGTACTTACTGGCACAGCTCCCGTTAAAAATAAAATTGGTAAGTGCTCTCTCATTGCATTAGCTGCACCGGTGACTAAATTAGTACCTCCAGGACCGCTACTTCCAATACATACACTCAGCTGATCCGAGTATTTCGCATAGGCTGCAGCCATATAGGAGGCAGCACCCTCATGCTTAGTAATTATGGGTGTAATCTCCGGCATATCATATAATTCATCAAAAAATGCATTTACAGAGCCTGCAGGTATTCCAAAAACGTGTTGTACTCCAATCCCCTTTAAATATTCCAACACAGAACGAACAGCTTTCATCCCATTTCCCCCTATTAAATTAAATATTTATCTTTCAATGCACCCGCTTTTAAAGGAACACTAAAGTAATAACCTTGCATTAAATAGCAGCCCTTTGACAAAAGAAAATCTAATTGTTCCTTTGTTTCGACACCTTCAGCGATTACATTGAGCATGAGATTTTCTGCTAATGTAATGATTGTATTAGTAATAGCTGAATTACTATCATCATCTTCTCTAATATCTTGAATGAACGATTTGTCTATTTTCAAAGCATCAATTGGAAAGTTTTTAAGATAGCCTAGCGAAGAATATCCTGTTCCAAAATCATCTATCGCTATCTTTACACCAATCTCTTTAAGTTGCTCCATCATTTCAACGGTCAAATCTTTATTTTTGATGATTTGATTTTCCGTCAATTCTAAGTGCAAGAATTCTGGAGCTAGCTCTATGTCAGATAAAACTTTCTGCACCATTTCTACTAAATCATTTTCTTCAAATTGTCTGCTGGATAAGTTTACCGAGACACTCATAAAGTCATTTCCTTCTTTATGCCACTCTTTCAACTGCTTACAGGCATTCTCCAGTACCCATTCTCCAATCGGCACAATTAGCCCTGTATCCTCTGCAATTGGTATAAAATCTGCAGGAGAAATCATCCCTTTTGTTGGGTGTATCCATCTTAAAAGAGCTTCCACTCCTATTATGTCGTTCGTCCTACTATCAATTTGTGGCTGATAATATACATCTAATTCGTTCCGATCAAGCGCCTTATATAGAGCATTTTCTAGCTGAATGCTTTCTAATGACCTGGTATTCATCTCCTGTTCAAAGAAGTGATAGCCTGTACCTGATTTTTCCTTGGATTTGTACATGGCCGCGTCTGCATTTTTTATCAGTACTTCCACATCCACGCCATCTTTAGGAAACATGCTTATCCCTATGCTTGTCTTAATATAAATTTCATTTCCCATTAATGAAAAAGGTTGCGAGAATATATCGGAAATCTGCTCTACAGCATCGAGCACGTCCTTTTTAGATTGAATATTAGGCAAAACAACAGTAAACTCGTCTCCCCCTTGTCGAGATGCAATCGCATCTGTCGGGATTACTATTTGAAGACGGTTTGCCACTTCTCTAAGCAACAAGTCGCCATAGCTATGTCCTAAACTATCATTTACTAATTTAAAGCGATCTAAGTCTAAGTATAAAATTGCTCCTTGTTGTTCCTTATCTTCTAGTATTTTTTTTAACTTATCATTTAACAAGACCCTGTTTGGAAGATCTGTCAAACTATCGTAATAAGCCAAGTATCTAATCTCTTCCTCCATTTTCTTTCTTTCAGTAATGTCTTTGAACGTTACAACTTGCCCAATAACATTCCCATCTTCTACAATCGAGGAAAGAACATATTCTACAGCTAAATTTGTTTTATCTTTCTTACAAAACATTTGCACGGTTTCTCCAAAGGATGAATGTTCAGTCTCTTCGCAAATAACACTAGAAGATAACGTACCGATCAGCTCTCCCTTTTCATAACCTAGCATCTTTTCACTAGCTGGATTACAAAACGTGATTCTCCCGCACAAATCTATACCAAAAATCCCTTCACCTGCAGAGTTTAAGATCAATTCTTTCTCATTACTAAGATGCTGCAGCTCGTGAACAACTCTTTCCAGCTCTGTATTTTTTACACGGATTTCCGAGGTTCTCTCTTCTATAATGGTTTCCTGCTTGTCCATAAAAAGCATATTAGAAAGACTAGCTGCAGTTGCGTCCACAATGGATTGCGCTAAAAGAATATCAGACTCGGAATAGTTTATTTCTTCGTCATCTAAATTTACTACAGCAATTACCCCTAGTACTTCCCCCATCGTCACTAATGGCCACAGATACATTCCCCTTATACCAAACGTTCTACAGGCATCGTGATTGGGACGATTATCTACAAAAACATTAGGTATCATAATTGCTTTTTTAGTCTGAATGACTTCTTGAATTACGAGATCATTTTCATCTACTTCTAAGTTTTCATGGGTTCTTATCCATTCTTCTTCAGTCCAATCACTATTTTGACTGAGACTTGCTGGCTTTATATTCTTATCAGCCATAGGATCCAATAAATGAACGCCAATATTATAGTTGCCCAATACTTTACCCACATAGAAGAAGCACCGATCAATTACTTCCTGCATGGTTGAACACATAGATAGCTCTCGAGTATGATCTAGAAGTAATTGCTTCTCCGCTATTAGGTTCTCTTTTCTAGTAAGATTGGTAGCATTTTGAATAGCAACCCCAGCCATATTCACATAGGCCTCTACGGTTTGAATTTCATCCTCCGTCAGGTTCATCGGCGTACCGTAATCGAACAAGAAAACTAGTCCAAAAAGCTCGTTTTCAAAAGAGATAGGAAGAGCTAATAAAGATTTTATCTGGAAAGCTTTCACATTCCTTGGGTCTGGTCTAGTATCTTTTGATGTATCTGGTATATATATAGTTTTTTGCGTTTCTATTACTTCTTTAGCAAGCAAGTCATATTCCGTCTCAATCAAATGCATATCTAACGTAAAACCATTAATATATTCGGGTTTCCCTACGAACCCCCTAAATTGTCCATCCTGCTGTGGCAAATAAATTCCTACAGAATCACATTGAACAATTTCCTCAGATATAGCCTTGATGACTTGCTCCAATACCTCTCTAAGATCTAGCTTAGTATTGATCAGCTTTGTTATATGGGCTAGACGAGAATATCTCGTTTGCTCTCTCACTATAAAGTACCTCCATTTTTAATAATCTATAAATCTTTAATATAGATTAATTAATATCTATATTAACACCTTTTTTTGTAAATAAATCTAGTATTTTAGATATGTTTATATAATAAACAAAAAATAATCATTTTTATATCTTTTTTATCAAAGAGATAAATTTAACTATTAATACTTTCCCTTTTTTCATTAAATTTAAACTAAAAATATAGAACTTAATGCCTATATTATTAAAATATTTTTATAGGAGTCCTGACTTCCTCGCCAATCAACGAGTATAGAGAATTTTTTATTCGAAATCAGTTTCCTTTAAAAAAAGCAAAGACGTGAAATCAAGTTTCTGATTTCACGTCTTTAATTGAGACTAGTAATGTCCCAACCTTATAGTAAGCTAGTTTACCAAACCATTCGCTGTTTACGTCCAGCTCCTTTATTATCTCTATAACCTTTTTCTTTGCCAATGCCTAAATAATGTTCCTTAACTTCTGTGTTTGACAATAGACTCGCAGCATCACCCTGTAAAACTACTCTACCATTTTCCATTATATATCCGTAGTCAGCTATCGAGAGGGCAATATTGGCATTCTGTTCTACAACTAAGATGGAAGTACCTTCCTCTTCATTTATCTGTTTTATATTTTGAAATATTTCCTTGACCAGTAAGGGTGCTATTCCTAACGATGGTTCATCTAATAGCAGTAGCTTTGGCTTTGCCATGATTCCTCTTCCTATTGCGAGCATTTGCTGCTCTCCCCCCGAAAGGAAACCCGCTTTACGGGAAGCTAAAGGTTTTAGCTTTGGAAAATACCCATAGATTTTCTCTATATCTTTTTTTATATTAGAACGGTCCTTTCGAGTGAATGCCCCAGCTGTTAGATTCTCCTCAACCGTTAAGTCCTTAAAAACTCGTCTACCCTCCATGCATAAGAAAATGCCTTTCCTTACAATCACATCAGTAGTTAGTCCCTTCAATGACTTGCCTTCAAATTCAATCGTTCCATCAGTTAGCTGTCCATCTTCCGCATAAAGTAAACCTGAAATCGCTTTAAGCGTCGTAGATTTCCCTGCACCGTTACTGCCTAAAAGAGCTACGATGTCTCCATTCGGAACATTAAGAGTCGTTCCCTTTAAAGCTAAAATAATTTTTGAGTATACTGCTTCTACATTATTTACCTTTAGCATGCCAGCTCCTCATTTCCACTTTAGTCCTTATAGCTAAAGTAATCTGTTAAAGGCTCCCATTTGCCGCCCTTCACTATGCCTAGACGAGTCTGCTCCGTGCCTGTATGGTTGTCTGCACTGAAGCTTACCGGTGCTCCAAGTCCACCAAGGTCAAAGTTATTTAAAGATTCAAGACCTGATCTAATCTCTTCTCCTGTAATATCGCCGTCCGGATGTTTTTTAGCCGCTTCTTCTATACCAGCAACCATAATTTTAGCAGCCGACCACCCTTGGATAAATTTCTGATTGATATCTTCTAGTGTTTTTCCCTCACCTTTTAAATATTCCTCTACCTCAGCCATTCCTGGTTGATCCTCGTATGGTAAAGCATGAGATAGAATACCAATATAGCCCTCCGCTACATCTTCCCCTACTATTGTAATAACTCCTTCACCAGAGGCCCAGTTTAACCCTATAAATTGGGTATCTATGTTCAGTGTATTAGCATCTCTAAGAATTGTAGCTGTTGCGCCCCAAGTTTCTTGGATAATTGCATAATCTGGATTTTTCTTCTCCATATTCAACAACTGAGATTGTGCTTCGGTAGCCTGCACATCAACAATTTGTTCATCTACAACCTTAATACCAATTTCAGCCGCGTACGCTTTAATATCCTCGATTGGAGAACGCCCAAACGCTGTATCGTTATACAATAATGCTACCGTTGGATCAGAACCTTTATGGTTATCCTTAATCCACTTTAATACAGTTCTCCCTTGATCGGAGTATGAAGCAGCCACCAAAAAGTTATAAGGACTCTCCTCTAAGTTTTTTAGGTTCTCAGAATACGATGCAGAGAAAAAAGGAAGCTTATCGCTAGCCACTTGCTGACGTAATGCCTCTGTGTCTCCCGTTCCCCAGCCAAGTACAGCAGAAACTTTTTCTTTATCTCGCAGCTCTTGGTAAATCTTTTGGGCTTCTGGAATAGAATAAGCGTAGTCCTTCCCATTCAAAACCAAATCTACGCCTTCTATTTCTCCTTTATCTTTAGCATATTTGAAATACGCTTTTTCTCCCTCTGCGTAAGGTGTTCCAACGTCTCCCGTACCACCAGTAATATCATATAGTCCACCAACAACCACTTTTCTCGAGCCATCACTGCCTTCTGATGTACCTTCCTCTGAACAAGCCCCTAGTAATAACACGAAAAGAATCCCCAATATTTTGTATATAAATTTATTTTTTCTCAACTTCATCAACACTCCCCTTGTTTCTATTAGAAAACGAAAACTAGTTAATAAGAAAATGGCCAAAGCTTAAAGTATTTCTTAAAATTGAGCCAAATATGTGCGAGTCCTCCTGGTTCAAAGATTAAAAATAAAATAATGACAGCTCCAAAAACAAAATCCTTAAAAGCTGAAAACAACTGATAGAAGTCTGGCATAAAAGCTGCCAAAACATCAACGAAGGAACCTAGCAGTACAGGTAACAATGTTATAAAAGCTGCTCCTAGAATAGAACCAAATACACTTCCTAAGCCACCTATCAAAATCATTGCTAGGTACTCGATAGATACATGAAAGTTGTATAGTTCTGGACTCACAATCATTGTGTAATGTGCGAGTAAAGCTCCAGATATACCGACAAAGAACGAGCTTATAACAAATGCCATTACCTTATATTTAAATAGATTGATCCCCATTATTTGTGCAGCTATATCTCTGTCTCGGACAGCCAAAAAGGCTCTTCCAGTTCTTGTTCTCAATAGATTAGTAGCATACAAGACGGTAAGTAACAAAATAATGACACATAAATAATAATATTGTGTATTACTCGTTAAAGAAACGTCTCCAACCTTTGGACGATTCAATACCATTCCAGCAGTACCACCTGTTAAACTATCCCATCGACTAATGACAAATAAAATGATAACTTGCGCAGCTAAAGTAGCAATAGCCAAGTACAAACCCTTTAGTCTCAGGGAAGGAACACCGAACAAGCCCCCTATTAAAGCTGTAACGATTCCAGCCAACGGTAAAGAAATCCAGAAGCTTAATCCATAGGTGGAAGTTAGAATTGCTGATGTATATCCACCTACACCTAAAAAGGCGCCGACTCCAATCGATATTTGCCCAGTAAAACCCGTCAGTATGTTAAGTCCGATTGCCCCAATCGCTGAAATAGAACAGAGGGTAAGAAGACCAATCCAATAATTAGTAGTAACTAATGGCAGCAAGAGGACCATGGCTACTATTAATAAACCTTTAATCTTGCCAGAGGTTGTTCCAAACATTTTTGCATCGTCTAAATAAGAAATTTTATAATTACCACTTTCTCTAACAAACAGATTCCTCATAGGTTCACACCCTCTCAATTGTTCTACTACCAAATAGTCCGTATGGTTTTAACATTAAGATGAGTAAAACCACTATGAATGGAACAACCTCCTTTAAGCCTCCTCCTACAAATGGATCTATATATCCACCTGCCATGTTTTGGAGAATACCAATTATAAATCCACCTACGATTGCTCCAAGAACACTATCCAATCCACCTAAAATTACGACCGGCAGAACTGTCAAACCAATTGCAGACATCGTAGGACTTAAACCGTTGATATTCCCTAGCAATATCCCGCCTACCGCTGCTACAACAGCAGCAATAGTCCAAGTTGCTGCATAAACATACTTCACACTGATCCCCATTGACATCGCAGCCTGACGATCATCTGCCACTGCTCGCATAGCAATCCCCATTTTTGAAAACTTGAACAGCAACAAGAATATGGTGAGCAATGTTATGACAATTACAAAAGACCAAAGATATACAGGACTAATAATAATTCCTGATATATTTATAGGAGTTGTTGGGAATATTTTAGGAAACATTCTTGTTTGGTGACCCCAAATCATATGAACGGCTCCCCCTAGTAAGCTAGAAAGTCCAATTGTCGCCATAATAACAGATACTACTGGTGCATTTTGAATAGGGCGGATAACTAATCTTTCCACGATTAACCCCAAAATGGCACTGAATATAAGGGTAATTAACAAGGCAATAAAGAAAGGGATACGGTAAGCAGTCATCAAAACTAAACAAATATAGGGGCCAACAATAACAAACTCTCCATTTGCCAAATTTAGTGCACCACTTGCCCGATAAATTAATACAAACCCTAATGCCACTAGACCATAGATACTACCTACTACCACTCCCGTGACAAGCATTTGAAGAAAGAATGTCATAACGTCACCTCCTGCTCTCTATTTAGTTGAACCACTCTTACGTTATCCATCTCACTCGACCCTACAGAAATACTTTCTCTTTCTGTATACATCCCGTCAATCAACACTCTGTAACGATCTTCTATGAAATTTCTTCTTATTTTATAGGTTCTGGTGAGCTCTCCTTCTTCTGTTGAAAATGGTCTGTGTAAAAGTGTGAATTTCTCTACCCCTGCAAAGGAAGGTAAATCTTTCATTAACAATGACACCTGTTGTTCCAAAAACTCTATCACTTGATTGTTTTTAGCCAGCTCTCCATAATCTGTGTAAGCAATTCTTTGTTTGTCTGCCCATCTCCCCATACTGTTCCAGTTCATATTGATCATTGCAGTTACATATGGTTTATTTTGACCAAAGCAAACTGCCTCTAAAATGTAAGGGTTCGATTTTAACTTGTTTTCTATCAGTCTCGGATAAATAACTTGGCCATTTTCGGCAATAATAATATCCTCTAATCTATCTAGCACGTAAAGATGTCCGTCATCCTCCAAGTGACCACAATCACCTAAGGAAATCCATCCATCCCCATCATGCGTACTTTCTCCACCTATATAATTTGTAGCAACAGCTGAATTTTTAATGTATACTGCTCCATCTTCTCCAATCTTAGCTAGTGTATTTGGTAATGCTTTTCCTGAGCTTCCGGCTCTTACGTCTTTGTCTCTTTGAACAAAAGCTATACCAGCAACCTCAGTCCCTCCATAGGTTTGTTTTAGATTTACTCCAATACTGTGATAAAAGTAAAAAGCTTCCGGATGCAAAGCAGCTCCTGCAACATAAGCTCTTTTAACTCTCGCTAAACCTAAATGATCACGAATGGCACTAAAAACAATAATATCTCCTAATACATACATTGCTTTGTCTACGAAATTGATTGGCTCTTTGTTCAATTCTGCATGGGCAGCCTTGTCCCCAAATTTCTTGAAAAAATTATAAATTGTTTTTTTAAACTTACTTGCTCCCTCTATCCTGTTCGTAAAACTAGACATGATAGATTGATAAACTCTAGGTGGAGCCAGCAATGTATGTGGACCTATTTCCCGAAGATCGCCTAAAACTGTATGTGGGCGTTCGGGGAAGTTAACAACCATCCCTTTAATTAAAGGAGTTACTATCCCTAAAATTTGCTCATGAATCCAAGCGAAAGGTAAAAAAGAAAAATAATCTTCCTTTGTTTTCACGTTATCAATAGTAAGTAGACCTTCAGCCGCATCAATTAGGTTAGCATGCGTTAAAATGACACCTTTTGGCATCCCTGATGTTGCTGCACTATAGGCAATAATTGCAGGGTCATTTTCCAAAACCTCTTCAGGTGGATCAACAAGGAACTTTGCCTTATCTCGCAACAATAATATGCCGTCTGATAGTAAATCCTCAAAGTCTACTAGTTTTGGATGCTTATAATGCCTCATCCCTTGCTTGTTACAAAATATGATTTGCTCAACTAATGGTATTTGCTCTTCAATCCCCAACAATTTATCTACCTGCTCTTGATTATCAACTAATACGATTCTGGCCTTACAGTCATTTAGATAAAAAACAATTTGTTCAGGTAATGATTCTGGATAGATCCCTACCGTTATACCGCCTAAACTTTGTGCAGCAAGTTGGGTATAAACCCATTCTTGCCGATTATCGGCTATAATTGCTAGCCTTTCCCCCTTATAAAAATCAAAATATTCAGATAATACAATAGATAATTGATTTACCTTTTTACTGTATTCCCCCCAAGTAACCTCATGCCAAATCCCTAGCTGTTTTTGCCTGAGAGCAACCTCTTGCTCATGATTAGCAGACCTTTCCGCTAAAAGAGTGGGTAATGTTTTGTGATCCATTTTAATTTCCCCTTCCTAAATAACGGCTTCTTCCCCAATATAGGCCTTTATAACAGCTGGATTTTCTTGAATTTCTGCTGGGGTTCCAAAACCAATAAGTCTACCAAAATCTAATACAGCTATATGTTCCGATAAATTCATAACAACCCCTAAGTCGTGCTCGATCAAGACTACCGTCATATTCATCGTCTCATGCATCTCTACTATAAAATGTGACATTTCATCTTTTTCCGCTTTGTTCATCCCAGCCATTGGTTCATCCAATAAGATAAGTTCAGGGTTTAACGCAAGTGCCCTTCCCACCTCGACTCTCTTCTGTAAACCGTAAGGCAGCGTACCGACAGGAGTATGACGGATATCTTGAAGCTCTAAAAATTCAATTACTTCTTCTACCTTCTGTCTGTGCGCAATTTCTTCTTTTGCAGCCTTTCCAACATACATTCCTCCGCTAATCGGTCCGGAATTCATCAATGTATGTCTTCCAAGCTTTAGGTTGTCTAGCACAGACATATGGGCAAATAACGCTATATTTTGGAATGCACGAGCAATCCCTAAAGCTGTGCGATTATAGGGTTTCATATTTATGATTTCATGACCTTTATACAAAATGGAGCCACCAGTCGGTTGATAGAGACCACTAATACAATTCAGCATACTAGTTTTTCCAGCTCCATTTGGACCTATTAACGAAAAAATCTCTCCTTTGTTAATATGGTAGCTGACATCTTCTAGTGCCTTTACCCCTCCAAATTGTAAAGAGACATTTTTTATCTCTAATATAGGATCCAATATGGATACCCCCTTTTAGTTAAGCGTTTACAAGTAAGCTTTTGTTGAATATTACTTTACAAACAATAACTTTGTCAATGAATTTTATGCGACTTTATTCCTAATAATTTGTCGTTAAATGTTTGAAAATGTACGAAAATGTTGAAACCAAAAGTCTCTATAGCGCTACTATTGTATATCCCAAAAAGAAAACCTCCTATGGCTAGTTCCATAGGAGGTTGTAGTAAATTCATTATTCGACAAATAATTTTTATTTTTTTGTAGAACGTTTTGTTATGTCATATCTGTCTCACACTTTTCGCCAGAGCCTGTAGCTGCAATCCATCAACAGAAAGTATTCTCGTTTCATCTTTTATGAAGATCACTGTTTATAAAAACATTCCTGCTATTGCAGCACTAAGTAATGATGCAAGCGCTCCTGCAATAACTGCCTTAAACCCTAATCTTGCAATGTCTGGTCTCCGGTTTGGAGCTAGGGAACCTAATCCACCTAACAATATTGCCATTGAGCTTAAATTTGCAAAGCCACATAGAGCAAAACTTACGACAAGATTGGTTTTAGCAGAAAGGTTCCCCATATCATCGGTAAAAGCCTTATAAGCAACAAATTCATTCAAAACTAGCTTTTGACCAATGAAGGATCCCGCCGCCACTGCTTCTGACCAAGGTACTCCTATTACAAAAGCCAATGGAGAGAATATAAAGCCTAATATCCCTTCTATCGTTATCTCACCATAGCCAAAGAGTCCTCCAATCCCTCCAATTAAACCATTCAAAAGAGCAATTAAGGCGATGAATGCCAATAACATAGCTCCTACATTGACTGCAAGTTTCATCCCGTCTGCGGCACCTCTTGCAGCAGCATCAATTACATTGACGTTTGAATCATCTTTTTCCATCTTGAAATCGGTGTCTTCCACAGTCTCCGTCTCAGGAAACATTAGCTTAGCCATGATCAAACCTGCTGGCGCAGCCATGAAGCTAGCGGCAAGCAAATATTCCAGTGGCACCCCTAACAAAGAATATCCTACTAAAATGGATCCTGAAACCGATGCAAGTCCGCCTGTCATCACAGCAAAAAGCTCTGAGTTAGTCATCTTTGCAATAAAGGGGCGAACAACTAGAGGAGCCTCTGTTTGTCCCACAAAAATGTTTGCTGCAGCAGATACAGACTCTGCCCTACTAGTCCCTAAAAGCTTGGAAAGTCCTCCTCCAATAATCTTTATAAAGAACTGCATGATGCCCAAGTAATACAAAACTGAAATTAAAGCTGAGAAGAAAATGATGATAGTTAACACCTGTATAACAAAGATGCTCCCAAACTCATCCACATCGGACAATGAGCCAAATAAGAAAGATATCCCCTCATTGGCATACCCAGTTAAATTTTGAACTCCTTCTGAAAGCTTTAGTAATGCCCAGCGTCCCAAATCCCACTTCAATACCATAAATGCAAATGCAATCTGTATAACTAAACCAATCAGTATGGTTCGTAAATTTATCGACTTTTTAGCATTGGAAAGGAGAAAAGCAATCCCGATCACAACAATAACTCCACCAATTCCCCAAAGTATATTCATGTCAAAACACCTTCTTTTTATGTATAATTCGCCTTTTAAAATCAGACATATTGTAACTATTCCCTAATATCCTTGAAAGAAACGGAAAAATATAGCTCTAATCTGGGCAATAAATATACACAAAAAATCGAAACCTTAGGTAAGATTTCGATAGATGGATTTTCTTTAGTTATAGTAAGGCACCCTCACCTACTAGTAGGCTTCATCTGAAGATATTCTTTTTAAATAAATAATCATAGGAAATATCAATAAACATATATTCATTCTCGTTGATTGGTACAGAGAAGGTTCTTATCATTTCGCCTGTTTGAATATCGCTATAAATATCAGAGAACACACCACTTTGATCATTTCTCATCTTAATAATTGTTTTTAGAAAGTATGGGCGCCAGCTCCAGTTTTTGTTAATGGCGTCTTCTTCAACCTCCCAATGCGAATCAATTCGAACAATATTGGGCGAGGTCTGGAAGCCTTCCTCGTCACAAATATAAAGACGGAATGAGTATTCACTTAGCTCTTCAGCTAGTTTCAATAAATCTTCTACTTCCTCGCTAGAAGATTTAATAGCTTGAACTTTTTTCTCTAGATTAACTTGTAATTCCTTCAATGCCTTGTAATTCTCTTCTAATATCCGTTTTTCTGTTGCAATAAATTGACGACATCTATCCTTAAAGCTTTTCTTTAATTGATTTCGTGGGATCAGCCCTGTGCCTGCTTCAGCTAAATATTTCCCTTGATAGTATCGGCCACTATTTTTCCAGGCAAATTGAAGCTGGTGAACTGTATCAATACCCTCAAAAAGCATATTTGCTCCAATTTTACGCGCCGATGAACTAAGTGATGTAAAAAGGTCATTCTGTGCTCCCCAGGATTCATAGCTTAACTGCTCTATATTTACCTTAAGGATATTAGGTGCTAGCATTTGTATATAATCGAGATGACTCTCTGAGCCTAATTGGTTAATCGCTATTTTTATTCCATAGGTTTTAAAGTAACGTACTATATTATTTAACTGATGAAAATCCCCTTTAAAGTTATGCTCGGAAATTACTATAACAATTCGAGAAAGTTCTTCCTCGGGGATATATTGTTTTATAATATCAAAAAAACCTTCGCCATAATCTAGCACTAGCAAATTGGCGTTGCATGGAAGATATATATCAAAGTTTTTTGGCTGGTCTACAAGCTCCCCTAAAGCAATATGAAGAATTCTTTGTTCGACCTCAACTCTATACTCCTCTGGCACCTCTTCATCAAAAGCAAACGCATTTAAGTTTATTAGCTTATCATCATGCAGCAATTTTCCAGAAACCTCGTATGCGACTACTATATGCTCGTCTGCACTAAAAATAGGTTGAAAATATGCTTGCAAGTTATCCAAGTTCGTTAGAATATCAATTGCATCCATCCTGAACCCTCCTTACCTATATATACATGATAAGTTGTAAAAAGGTATTATGCAAATGGATATTACGTATTTTTATACACAATATTAATTATTTATTAGTATTGAAACTTAACTGTGACTCTAGCTATTATCGTAATTACACCTTGTTCTATTGGGGTTGCTCCTGTAGATGATTCCATTAACATCGCTCTATATGGTACGATCGGACTTCCTTCTTTTTCTTCCACTACCTCTATAACTTGTGGTGAAACTGAAAGCCTCATTGTTTCTGCTATTGTATTTGACTTTAATTGTGCATTTATTAAAGCCTTACTAAGAGCTCTTTGATAATAGGCATCTTCGTTTTCTAATCTGAATTCAAGAGAAGAAATTCGATTTGCACCATTTCTGACTGCTGTATCAATCACTTTTCCTACCATGCTTACATCAGGTATTTTTACCGAAATGGCATTAGTCACTTCATATCCCCTGAAAACCTGTTTTCCATCTACAAAATCGTAACGCGGAAAAATATTATATGCAGCTGTTTGTATATTTTCTCTTGGTATACCTAGCTCTAGTATGGATTGAATGACCTGATTCATAATTGCTGCATTTCTTTGCTGGGCTTCCTCCACCTCGCTGCCTTCCGTTGTAACTTCGATTTGTAACAACGCATAATTCGGTGGTACAGTAATTGAGCCTTCCCCATTAACGGAAATAGTCCGAATGAGAGGCCAAGGATGTAACGCATTTAAATACATAAGATCCCCTTCCAAATTGCATATATAGATAGCATATGCTTGCTGGCCAAAAAACTTGTTTAAAATAATAATTTAACTGTAGGAGCACTCTAAAAAGTTTTTTACTATATCGGTGTAAATAGCAGGCTGATCTTCATGCACTAAATGCCCTGCAAAAGGGATAACAGCAACGTGAATATGTTTGTTTTCTTTCGGATAAATGGTTGCCCCTACAGTTTCATGCACATTTATTTCCCCAACTATGTATAGGACCGGGAACTCGAAGCGATACATAGCTAACATATCTTCAAAAGGATACCAATCCTCTTTTTTCCCCAAGTGAATAAACCTTCTCCAATCAGATGAATGTAGCTCATTGAAATAGTTTATAAAATCATTGTTCCATAAAATCTGTCCTTGAGTTTTTACATCCTGCATATGCAAATCCAGCCAGTTGTCCGGTTTAACTGGCATCATGCCTGAAATAGTGAGTGTTTGAATTCGCTCCGGAAAAAGTCTAGCAAATTGTACAGCTACAATTGCACCCAGTGAGCATCCAACCAAATGAATCTTTTTCAGCTGATAATGATTGATGGTTTCCAATAAATCCTTCGCGGAATCTAAAAAGAAGTTTTCAATATCATCAGAAGGCGACTGACCATGTCCCCTTAAATCTGGAGCAAATACTTTATAGCTATCTTTGAAAAAGTTCTGCTGGTATTGAAAGTCTGTATTTCCAGTTTGTAAGCCGGTATGCAAAAATAAGAGTGGTTCACCGCTCCCCTGAATGGATGTATGTAAAATCATTTAATCACCTCTTCTTCGTTATTTATATGCTCCAGTCTATTTAAAAACATGATGATACGCTTGTCCTTTTCAATGGTTAGTAAATGAATTCCTGTGTCTCCCGTAGGGAAAATATAGTCACTGGTAACTGGCAATTGAAGAAACGCCTTAATAAGGTTGGAGATCAAGCCGCCGTGTGACACAATTGCCACTCTTTGATAATCCTTGTATTCTTCTATCATTTTGTGAAGGATGTATTCTGCTCTGTAACGAAACGCTAACTCGGATTCTCCAGCTTCAATTGGTATATAAATTGGTCTTCCTTCTTTAGGTAGAGGGTATTTTATAGCTGCTTCTCCTCGAGGTAAACCCGCGAGCACTCCGTTATTAAACTCCATTAAGTCAGACTCCTCATACAGCTCACAGCCTATATTACTTTGTAGAATAGTCGCAGTACTCTTTGCACGGCTTAGAGGACTACACAATATAACGTTTGGTGGAAAATGACCCTTCACGTATGTAGCCATCTTACTAGCTTGTTCAATACCTAACTCAGTTAAAGGAAAGTTCGCTCTACCTTCATGCACACCTAACAGATCAGCTTCCGATTCTCCATGTCTAATAATTAATAACTCCACTCAAATCACTCCAAATATTGGAAAGTATATACATAATTATACTCGAATGAAGATCTTCCAGAAAAGAATAATAAGATTTTCCTTGAAAATAATTTACTATTTCAGTACGGGATGTTTATTTTGATTTATTTCGGGAATTTCTTAGCCAAGGAGGCGATAGATATGCCGTGGAGTAAAAATGATTATCCAGCTTCAATGAAAAATCTTGAGCCGGATGTTCGAGAAAAGGCAATTGAAATTGCGAATGCATTATTAAGAGACGATACTGATGAAGGAAGAGCAATAGCTATTGCAACAGCCCAGGCAAGAAAGGCAGTAAATGGAGACGATAATGACCGCCCAAAATATGAAGTAAAGGCTCGTTCGGAAGATTGGGTACTGCTAAAAGAAAATGGGGAAAGAGCTATTTTCTCTGAGGGTACAAAAGATGCTTTGCTTGAAAAGGCAAAGCCTTACGTCAATGACCATAATGGAATTCTTTCTATATATCAGGAAGATGGGGAGTTAGACAGTACCTTATATGAATAGGAAGAAGACAAAAAGAACTTCAAGGACCTGAAGTACTTTTTGTCTTTCTCTCCTGTATTTACATTGTAATTTAGAAAAATATTATTCTATATCACTAATTAAAAAGGTGGATATTTCCGGGAAAACAGATAACACCACTATTAACAAAATCATAATTATTGCATATGGAATTACCCCTTTAACAATTTCATCTATCCTATTAGTTCTATCTATTCCCTTTAAAACAAATAAATTCAAACCAACTGGAGGAGAAATAAGAGCAAGCTCCATGTTTATAACCATAATAATAGCAAACCAAATTGGGTCAAATCCTAATGCCATTATTATTGGATATAAGATAGGCAAAGTGATTACCAAAATAGATATTGTCTCCAAAAACATACCTAATATTAGCAAAACTATGTTGATTAATATAAATATAATCCATGGCGAAATCTCTTGGCTTGTAGCATAATTTGTAATGGTTTGAGGAATATTTAAAATTGTCATTATGTAGCCAAGTAACATAGCTCCAACAATGATAAATAGAATCATTGCATTAGTTTTTACAGTTTCAATTATTATTTTTTTGAAATTTGCAAGCGTTAGATTTTTATAGATAAACAACGAAATTGCAAAACTAACCATTACACCTACTGCTGCAGCTTCCGTAGGAGTAAAAATACCAGTGTAAATTCCCCCTATTACAATTGCTGGTAATAACAAGCCCCAAATAGCAGTTTTAGTACCTTCCATTCTTTCGGCCCAAGTAGCTGGTTTATCTTTGATATGACGTGTTTGATATGAAGCAAAAATCATAAAAGATATAGTTAGTATTATACCCGGGACAATTCCAGCTATAAACAGCTTACCAATTGACTCACCAGTTACTGAGCCATAAATAATCATCGGAACACTGGGTGGTATTAAAATTCCCAGAGTACCACCAGCAGCTAGCATACCAAGTACGTGTCTCTTATTATATCCTCTCTTTACCATCTCTGGTAAAGCTACCGAGCCTACCGTTACTGCAGTGGCAACACTCGAACCTGATATAGCTGCAAAAATTGCACAACAAAAGAGTGTAGCAATTGCAAGTCCTCCCGGTAAGTGACGAAACCATCTGCTGGCCATTTCATATAAGTCTCTACCTACGCCACTTACTAGCAAAACTTGACTCATTAATACATACATAGGCAAAGCAGTTAAGGAAAAATCATCGAGAGCTTTGTAAGAGATAATTGGCACTTGCATAAATGCAAAAGTCCCACCATTAAATATATACATTCCCACTACAGCGAGTAATGAAAGAGCAAATGCTACAGGTAAGCCCAAGAGTAAAAATGTTCCTAGTCCACCAATAAAGAAAATGTTCAAATATGTTCCCCTCCCCTGTGAATATCACCATCTATTATCTGCAAGATAAAGGCTATGCACATCAAGGCGCCTCCCACAGGTAAAAACAACTCCGGCAGGTACATTGGTATCCTTAATAAAGAGGAAGAGGTAATCCCTAATTCAAAAGTATTCAGCACATGATGGAATCCATAATACGTAAAAATAATACTAAATACTAAGCCCATAGCATTTGATAGATAAGCAAGTACTTTCTTAAACTTATCGTTAACATTATTAATCAAGAGGTCTACAGTAATGTGAGAATAAGTTCTCACTGCATAAGCGCTCGCCAAGAAACAACTTCCAATAATAGAATATGTGGATAGTTCAGTTGCCCAAATGGTAGGACTGTTAAATAACCATCGAGAAATTACTTCATAGAATGTCATAAATGTTGTTAACACTATTAACAAACCTGCCGTATATGCCCCTATTTTTATCAGCTTATCGGAGAGTTCATAAATTGCTTTCATAAGTTCCCCCCCTTATTGAACCAAGTCTAAAAGTTCATTACCTGCTTCACCAGTATTATTTAAAAATGCATCCCAAGCAGGTTTAGCTGCTTCTTTCCATTCCTCTAAGTCCTCTTCGGGAACTTTATATACCTCCATGCCTCTGTCTTCAAGTTCTTTAGCTGTTTTTTCATCTTCAGATTTCGCTTTATCACGGATCCATTTTTCAGTTTCCTGAGCAGTTTCAGTTAGTAAGTTTTGCGTTTCTACAGGAAGGTCGTCCCAAAACTTTTTATTAACAGCTAGAATAAATTCAAGATAGGCGTAATTGTTAATAGTTAAGTATTTTGTTACCTCGTCATATTTTCTTTGAACCATGGCAGTTGTGCCAGACGTTGCTCCGTCAACTGTGTTACGTTGTAAGGCCATGTACACTTCTCCCCCACCCATAAATACCGGCGAAGCGCCATAAGCCTTTATCATTTCAGAAGGAATATCCCCTATGCTTCTAATTTTTAGCCCTTTAAAATCTTCTGGAGATTTTAAAGGACGTTTATTATTTGCAAATTGAGCAAATCCATAGTCAGCAAACATGAGCACCTTTGCACCTTTATCTTCCATAGCAGTACGAAGCTTGTCCCCAAATTCACCATTTAGAGCCTCTCCTGTTTTTTCATAGTCATTAAAGACATAAGGCACGTCAAATACTCCCATTACAGGTACTGTACTTGCCCAAAGAGTTGAAGAATTTACTCCCATCTCTACACCACCAGTTAATATAGACTGGTTCATCTCTTTATCAGTTAATAACTGACCAGATGGATATACTTGCATTTTTATAGCACCACCTGATTTTTCCATAACATCTTTTGCAAATTGTTCAATACCTATTGCCACATGATGATCTGCAGGCAAATTATAGGCTAAGCGAATTGTAGTTTCTTCAAATCCTTTTACATCTGAACTGACTGCCTTAGTTTCTCCATCACTAGAACTACATGCCGATAATAGTAAAGTTACTATAGTGATAAAAGAAAGAGTTTTCCACAGTTTTTTCATTTTATTTCCTCCCTAATAATATTTCTCTCAATATGCCTAATACGTCCCAAAGGGTTCTTCGAAGATAAATTTGCAGCAAAATCTGCTGCATTTATTAATTCATTTAAATCTAAGCCTGTACTAATGTTCATTCGATGAAATAAGTAAACTAAATCTTCTGTTGCTAAATTACCTGCAGCGCCTGGGGCAAAGGGACATCCACCTATTCCAGAAACCGCTGTTTCAAAAATGCGAATACCCGCTTCATAAGCACTGTAGGCGTTTGCCAATCCAAGACCCCTTGTGTCGTGTAAATGAATTGCTACAGCTGTATCACCTACAATACCCAAGACTTCCTCACTTAGGGCTTTTACCTGGTTAGGTGTTGCAATACCTATCGTATCTGCAATAGTAATCCGATCTACACCAATTTCCTTTACTCTTTCCACTAATTCAACAACTTTTGATTTATCCACATCTCCTTCATAAGGACAACCAAAACTAACAGCAATTGAAAAATTAGTCTTAATTCCCGCTTGTTTAGCTTCCTGTTTAATTAATTTAAATTGCTTCAAACTCTCTTCAATCGTGAAGCCAATATTTTTTTGATTAAATGTCTCTGTTGCTGAACTGACCCAGTTTATTTCTGAGAGGTTGAATTCTTTCAGTCGTTGAAATCCCTTATAGTTCGGGACCAATGCAATTGCTTCAAAACTTCCTAATTTTGCTGATTCTTGGACAACCAATTCTGCATCCGCCATCTGGGGAACTTTTTTAGGATGAACAAATGAAGTAATTTCAATAGAGCTAACCCTTGCTTTTAGTAATCTATTAATCAATTCAACTTTTTCTTTAACCGATATAATTTTAGAGTCGTTTTGTAGTCCATCACGAGGACTGACGTCAATAATTTTCACATCGGTCATATTAAATCACTCCCTTTTCTTTAAATGTTTTGAACTCTTCCACTGACATATTTAAAAATTTAGTATAAATTTCTTCGTTATGCTCCCCTAGTTTAGGTCCACTCCACTCAATTTTCCCAGGAGTTTCAGAGAGCTTGGGTACAATTCCAGGCATTAAAACCTGTGCGCCATTTTGTATTTCAATTTTTTGTAACATATCGCGAGCAATGTATTGCTCATCCTCAATAATCTCCTTGATTCCATAAATCGGTCCTACCGGAACAGATGCATTATCGAGAATATGTTGCACTTCTTTTAATGGAAGCTGCCTTGTCCATTCTTCAATAGCACCATCAATAAACTCTACATTATCTGCGCGTCCTTGATTAGTTGAATACAAAGTGTTGGTTGCTATGTCTTCTCTACCAATAGCTTTCATTAATCTCTGAAAAATTTTGTCCCCATTTCCCCCTATGACTATGTGCTTTCCATCTTTGCACATATATGTATTGGAAGGTGCTATTCCCGGAAGCGTACTACCTGTTCTCTCTCTAACAACCCCTGTTAAATCGTATTCTGGTAAAATTCCCTCTAGTAAACTAAAAACAGACTCATAGAGAGCTACATCAACTAGTTGCCCATTCTTTAAAGGGTGATTATCCCTAGCTCTGAGCGACATAAGAGTACCGATTACAGCATATAATCCAGCTATCAAGTCCCCTAAAGCTATCCCTACTCTTACTGGAGGTAAATCTGGATAACCAGTTAAGTACCTCAGACCTCCAATTGCTTCGGCAACACTTCCAAATCCAGCCTTTTCTTTATACGGTCCGGTCTGACCGTACCCAGAGATTCGCGTCATAATAATTGATTTATTTACTTCTTTAAGGTCTTCATAGCCTAACCCCCATCTTTCTAGAGTTCCTGGTTTAAAGTTCTCAAGGACGACATCCACTTTGCCCACAAGATCCCGAACTATATCCTGTCCTTCAGACTCACGCAAATTTACGGTAATCGACTTTTTATTTCTTGATTGTACGTACCACCAAACGGAAGTATCCTCATGCATCACCCGCCAACTTCTTAAAGGGTCACCATTTTTAGGTTCTTCTACTTTTATTACTTCTGCACCAAACTCCGCAAACAATTTCCCCGCAAATGGAGCAGCCACTAAATTGCCTAATTCCAATACTTTAATTCCTTCTAACGGTTTTTTTGATGACAATTATTTCACCTCTTTTTTTCTACATAATTCCATAAATAAATTGTAATCGCTTTCAATATGGATTTTCATATACTTACGAGCACCTTCACTATCTTGATCTACAATGGCTTGAAATATTTTTTGATGTTCTATATAGGCTTGTTCAACATGAAAAGGATTTTCCTCTATTATGGACTTTCTATAAAAAACATTAATACCTCTTAGGTGAGAAACCATACTTATCAGCCATTGGTTATTGCTAGCTTGAACAATTGCCTCGTGAAAATTTAAAAGCTCATCATCTTTACTAGTTGAACCGGTTTGAAAATTTTTCCCTTTAAGCAACGCAGCCCTTATCGTCTCTAATTGTTCTGATGACCTTCTCTTCGCGGCATAAAAAGATGAAAGCGGTTCCATTTCTACGCGACATTCATACATATGTTGAAAATCTTGCATAGTGGGTTTTACTACTGTAACTCCTCCTGTTTTTTTTACTTTCAGAAGTCCATCTTTCTCAAGCATTCTAATTGATTCTCTAATTGGGCTCCTACTAACTTCTAAATCGGTAGATATCTTCTCTTCTATTAATCTTTCACCCGGCCTTAACTTTCCCGTCATTATTTGATTTTTCAAGTAGTTATAAACTTGGGTCTTTAAATTCGGATTTTTTTTTACACCTGTCGACAACATTACCCCTCCCATTGTAATTGTAGACTGTATACAACTTTCATATTTTAAAGAATAATCAAAAAACTTTAAATAGTCAATATATTTTTTAGTGTTAAATGAATTATTATATTTTGTTATGTATTTATAACTGATTAGCCAAATAAAACAACAAACTTCATTTTAATATTTTTGTGGGAGATGGGGAAATCACAACAAACGCAATAAACAGAAAGTCTTATTGGACGATACTTTGGAAATTTATACTGTTAAAAAATTTAATAATTACTATTAATCCAAAAGTATTTATAAACTTTGAACATCCTTCTTCATTATTACTTTTGCATTAATGGTCTTTGTTTTATTGATTTAAAAAGGGCTATTTTAGTGGGATGAGTGAGACAGATAAGACAACACTAACGCGCGGAAGCGATGGTGGTGGCTTATCGTTCACCAAACTGAAGTCCAATTATCTCTAATTTTTTATCCCCTTGATTTTCATAGTTAGTTGCTCCCTCACTATCTCCCCTAATGCAATTACGGTATCAAATGAATCACCGGGAAACTCAGCTCGGACAAATTCTACCTTTAGCTCCTCACTAATAAGTTGGGCATCTCTCCCGATTTCAAAATATGACTCCATGTCTGCCACCACAGATAAAAGCTCACATGTTACGAATCCGCGAGCTCCCTGCTCTACTAGTGATCGAATGATATCCTTCACATCTGGGCCAAGCCATCCGACCTTACTACTGGCACTGCGATAAGACAACATCCAGTTAGATATACCTGCTTCACTCGCAACTGCCTGAGCCATTGCTTGAAATTGTTCAATATATTTATCATTTCCTTCAGGATTAAGCGGCTGGCTATGAACCGTAAATAATACAAATGCACTTTCTTGCACATGTGCAGGAAGCCATCTAAAGGCACGTCTCACTCGATCGCCATACACGGAAGTAATAGCTGGATGCGTGTTCCAATTTTTTATATGAATAAGTTCTTTATTAACTCCTGATTTTGCAAGAATATCCTCTACCTCTTTTTGGTACACTCCGGCGCCAGTTGGTGAAAATATAGGGTTAACTGAAAAAGTAACAATTGTCTCCACTTGGTCATCTAACATTCTTTGGAGTGTCTCTTCTAAAAATGGAGAAGTGTGCTTGTAGGCATTGTATACTTTGATTGCTTTTAAGGGGCTGTTCAATAATTTTTCTAGACCTTGAGCAATCCGCGCGGTATGTGCACCTAATGGGTCATTCGATCCAAACGCACGATATCTTTTTACAAAGTCCTCAATCATCTTTGTGGTTACTTCTTTCCCATGTATGAGGTGGGCAAAAAATTCAGGCAAATCATCTATCGATTTTGGAGCTCCATACGCATAAAAAATAATACCAATCATTGTGCTATCAACTCCCATCTAATTCAACACCCTTGGCAAACTACACGCCAGAAATCCACTAACCAAAAAAAGAAAAGGCTAGTCGCTTTTGGCTAACCTTATTATATGAATCATTTTCGATGTTGTTTGCGACTCGCATAATCGCTTTCTATTCCCTTTTTCCAAGATTTATTTATTTTTGCTCCATTACGATAGGAGGAAACCACATCACTAACTGATTCATAATTTAAGCGCGTTCCTTCTTTATCCGCGTGGTATTTAACAGCAAACTCCTCTGCAATTCCAAAGTTAGCAGCAGTTGCAATTGCATCAATATTAGCACCGAGGAATATGAATTCCCAACCGTATTTCTCCTTCTGACGTGAAATCATTGAGCGAATTTTTTCATAGTTGTACTCACAGCTTGAATTTTCCATCCCATCTGTTGTAATAACAAAGAGCACTCTATTGGCACGCTCTTCGTAGCTTGTTCTCTTTTGTGTATTTCCTATTTTCTGTATAGATGATCCAATGGCATCAAGTAACGCAGTCATTCCACCAACTTGATAGTCTCTATCCGTCATGGACGAAACACCCTTTATATTTATCCGGTCATGTAATAATTCATAGTTATCACTAAATAACACCGTTGTAACTATAGCCTCTCCCTTCTCCTTTTTCTGTTTATCAAGCATCGCATTAAATCCTCCTATCGTATCTGCCTCTAATCCAGCCATTGAACCGCTCTTATCCAAGATAAATACTAACTCCGTTACATTCTTCTTCATTAGGTTAACCCCCATTTGTTTTTTGTTTACAAATGAATAATATCAATTGAGACAATGTAAAAGGTCGCTTGAAAAGCGACAATTATCTATTCCACATATTGGCGATAATTTTTTTAAGCAAAATAATTGTCATATTCACTTTTCCAATGTAATATAATCCTATCAGTTTAGTAAGAATTAAAGAGAAGGCGGGATAAGCGTGATACAAATGCTCATTACAGGTTTATTTTGTGGGGCGTTATTAGGATTCGTCATGCAACGAGGAAGATTTTGTTTGACTGGCGGTTTCCGTGATATGTACTTAACAAAAGACAATCGCATGTTTTATGCGTTATTAATAGCAATTGCCGTACAAAGTGTCGGTGTGTATACATTAATAGAGTTAGGCGTGTTTGAATTTAATGCTGGTACTCTACCATTAGTTGCAATAATTATAGGATCATTCATTTTTGGTATTGGTATTGTGTTAGCCGGTGGTTGTGCGACGGGAACGTGGTACCGTGCTGGTGAAGGCTTAATCGGGAGCTGGATAGCCTTAGCAGGATATATGCTAATGGCTGCTATTATGAAAACTGGGGTATTAGTACCTTTAAACAATAAAATAAGTTCTTCTCAGCTACCATCTAACTCCATTCCAGAAACACTTGGAATCAACGTATGGATTTTAATAGGTATTCTAGTAGCAGTAGTAGGATGGATTGTTTATAAAGAAGTTACAAAACCAAAAGTTTTCATTCCATCTTTAAAGCCAAAAAGAACTGGATTGGCACATATTTTGTTTGAAAAACGCTGGCACCCATTTGTAACTGCAGTTTTAATTGGGGCTATTGCAGTATTAGCTTGGCCATTAAGCGTTGCTACAGGACGTATTGGTGGTCTAGGGATTACTACTCCATCAGCTAATATCCTTCAATACTTAACAACTGGAGACACAGCATTTATCAATTGGGGTGTATTTTTAGTCCTTGGTATTTTCATTGGGTCATTTATCGCAGCAAAAGCTAGCCGTGAGTTCCGTTTCAGAATGCCAGATGTTAAAACTGGTATTAATAGCTTTGTTGGTGGTAATTTAATGGGCTTCGGTGCTAGTTTAGCAGGCGGGTGCTCTATTGGAAATGGCTTAGTAATGACTGCCATGATGACTTGGCAGGGCTGGATTGCTCTAGCATTTATGATTTTAGGTACATGGACAGCAGTATACTTTGTTTTTGTCCGCGGACGCAGAAAAAACAAAGCGATGAAAGCAAGTGTAAAAACAGCTTAAAAAAGGAGAGAATTTCAAATGAAACAAGTATTAGAAGTTATGGGTATGGTTTGTCCATTCCCTTTAGTAGAAGCAAAAGAGGCTATCGCAGAAATGAGCTCAGGTGACGAGCTTGTAATTGAATTTGACTGTACGCAAGCAACTGAAAGCATCCCTCGTTGGGCAGCAGAAGAGGGTCACACAATTACTAACTATGAGCAGCTAAGTGATGCTGCTTGGACAATTACTGTTCAAAAGAAATAATAAAATGAGGACGATCCAGACATCAGTCAGGGTCGTCCTTTTCTTGTTTTATGCACCTAATAATGCTTGGTCGAAACTAAACAGAGCTTCATTAATCTCGAATATATTATAGTTTTCCTGTTGGATAAAATATTCAATAATCACATCAAATTTATGGCTTCTAGATAATGTGTACCCAGCCTTTTCTAATAGGCTATTCGTTTCTTCAAGGTTTAATCGAAGGGATATGGCAAAGGCGACTACTGTTTTCTTTAATGGAGTATAGTCCTTGTTATTTCTTATTTTCGAAAACAGGCGTCGGTCAATGTTTGCATTTTTGTAGACAGAAACATCGGTCATTCCCTTTTCATCTATAAAGCGTAGAAGCCTTTCGGAGAATGATTCATCCAAATGCTCTATTATTTCCTGTAAATCCTGGCTAGATTGCAACACCATCGAATCCTCTAGCTCATATACTTCTCTTCTAATTCTGCCGAAGCTTATGTCCATTTCCTCGACATAGTGCTCATCAATAAATTCCTCAATAGACCTGAACAGTTTCTCACTTAGTTTAAAGGCTTTTTTATCATAAACAACAATATAAACAAGCATTTCATGATTCAAGAGGAACGAGCTTATCGTAGAAATAGCTACCTGTAGAGCTTGCTCCTTTGGATATCCATAAATACCAGAAGAGATTAATGGAAACGCTACTGACTCACAGCCATGAGATAACGCTAATTTTAGCGAGTTATTATAGCAGGCAGTTAGTAGGTCTTTTTCTCCGTTAGAACCCCCTTTCCATACAGGCCCTACTGCATGAATAATATATTGAGCATCTAGTCGAAAGGCGTCCGTTATAACTGCTTCGCCAGTTTGACAATGCCCAATATGATTACAGGCTTTTTGTAGTTCCTTGGCCCCCGCCTCATGGAAAATAGCCCCGCAGACACCGCCTCCTATTTGAAGATTTTGATTTGCAGCATTTACAATTGCATCTACTTGCATCTTTGTAATATCATTTCGGACAATCTCTAATGGCATACTCTACTCCTTCCTCTCAAGCTCATTTCTATTAGCTTAAATATTAAACAAAACGCGACTAATTGAACAGCAAGACATAACTATTTATGCTAAACTTGCGTTCTAGAGGAGGTTACTAATATGCAAAAGCTAAAATTCGAAGCATCCTGGGATAAAGCAATAGCTAAACGGGATCGTTTGTATATCGAAAAAGTTTTCGAGGAAACAAAGGAGTCATTGTCTAACAACATTGTTTTTTCACCCATAAAAGAAGCTATTAATCATAAAAACGAGCTATTAGTTACCGTACTAGTCCATAACTTCACGGAGCGCTCTCTTTCTTTTCACAAAACACGTATCTTCTATCTGATTGAAGAGGACACAATAGCTAAAAACGATTTCACTATCCCAACTCTTGTCGTTCCATCTAAAACGAGTATGCCTTGGACCTTTATATTTCCGGTACACAGCCTAGTAGAACAAAGACCTTCCCCATCGGGATTCATACGTTTAGAATAACATGAAAAGGCAAGGCTTTTTTCTGGTCTGATTTTATTTGCATCATAATTAAACATTGGCATTTTACATAGCCAATTGATTTAGCCAAAATAAAAAAGCAGGTCACTGAAATCTAACGGGTTCGGTTTTGGAGTATAAAACAGCAAAAAACAATGGAAATAGCTACTTAAATGGTTAGGAACTAACACTGGAAATGGCATATAAATTAACAGTAAAAATAACACAATAAAAAAGGACCTTGGATAATCCAGCTCCTTTTTCCTTTGACTTTAAATGTCACCTTCTTCAATTAAAGTCCTCGTTAGCTAAATAAGCCAATCATCTACCAATTCGTTCAAGTGTATCTGAATAATTGTCGTCAATAATGAGCATCGGTTCCTTTATAGACTGTAAGATGCCTTCTATATTAACTAATTCATTGCCTTTTTCTTCACTAATCGTACTAAAAACTGTAATAACGGCGTCCATCTTCTCTTTTTCTTCACTACTTATCGCATAAGAATGATTTTTAAGAAACTTATTTGTCATACCAGAAATAAATTCATCAACACGAAATAAGCTATATTGTAGTAAATCCCAATCGGATGATGTGTCGCCCATATGTATGGTTGAGATAGCAAACAAGTAGGAATGAATGCTTCTATTCTCTGCGATAACAATGCTCCAACTGTTGTACAAATCATTTTTCACTTCATTGTTTTCCTCTTTTTCGGTAGTTAAATCAACAAACTCCCCTAGCCTCTTAGCCAAATTACTACCTTGAACGGTTATAATTGATAAACTTTCATAATTTCTATCTACACTCTGATTAACATAGTGCTTATACTCTAACTGAACATAAATACTGTATATAACAAAGACTCCAACTATCACAATAAGAAATCTATTTAATAACTTTCTTAATTTCGGTTTGTTCATATTATCACCCTTTTGCCATTTTATTTCTTCAATCATCCTGCCCCGTTAGATTTACATCCAAAAAGATAGTCCACTTTCTTCAAGTGAACTATCTTAGATATATAATATTTTTCAAATACAGTTCTTTGTCTGTTATACCTAATCACTGTGCGGGAGTTTTGACGGTTGTTTTGACCTTCCTTAGTTTTGAAAGGTAAGCGAAAGTTGTGATAAGTCCCTAGTAGTCAATGACGTTTAATTGGGTTATCAGCATATTCATTATGGCTGCCTGAACCACCACTGAATTCCTGCATATTAACGATTTTTCACCACCAGTAGTAGCTAACTTGTACGACCTGCCTATCCTTTATTGGTTGGTATTGAAATGGACACAATAAATCCTCAAGCCTCTCCACCTTATTCACAACTTTAAAGATTATTATGACATTTTTTTATATGCTCGTCTTTCTGCATATTCGGAACAACCATAACAAAGTTTTAGCTTCTTCCCTTCAGGACTTTTAAAGAAACGATATGGACCTGCTTTTCTATGGCAAATAGAACATTTTGTTGAAAATAGCTTAAACATGTTTACTCCCCCAAAAATCTCTTTTAATCTATCACGTTTACATTTTTTACTCCTGTTACTTAACTATTTAAGTTTTGTTTTCCCAAGAAATCCATCAATCCCATCGAACATACCTCGGTATCAATTTGAATGATCTCATATACTTCATGGTCATCTGGAATTTCTTGTCCTCTTAAATGATCCTTCACTAATGCCTGAAGTCTCTTTGCTAGCTCCTCATGGTCTTTATTTTCTCTTTGAACATCTTTCGCAGTTTCTACAAAAAGTGGAAGCCACTCGGAAACCTGTGCCAACCCTGCTGCTGCATCAGTCGTCATCCCAAAGTGACCATAGTAAATATAGCTTAGATTCATACTTTGGAATCGCTCTATTGCATTTTGCATCGCCTCGGGATTGAATTGATTTGGTGATGTGGAAGGCAGTACCAAGTCTACACCATCTTTAGCTAGCTGCTCGTATCTCACTCCAACTGTATCACCTACAAACATGCCGTTACTGATTGGGTCAAAAATACTAAAATGATGATTGGCGTGGCCAGGGGTATCTAAGAATGTCAGGGTACAGTTGGAGCCCATTTGTAACGTTTCTCCCTCTGCCTTAATTAGTAATCGATCTTCTGGTATCGGTACAATCGGATTAAAGAATTCATCGAACTTAGTTCCATATACTGCTCTTGCACTGGCAATAAGACGCTCAGGATTTGCTAAATGTCTTGCACCTTTTGGATGCACCACTACTTTAGCGTTAGGGCACGACTGTAATAGTAGGCCAGTGCCTCCAGCATGGTCAAGGTGAATATGGGTCACGATGATATATTTCACATCCTCTAAGGAGTAGCCTAAATTCTGAATACCTTCTTTCACATGCTTTACCGAGGAGCTTGGACCAGTTTCTACTATAGTTAGCTCATCTTCCTTAATAACATATGTACCTGTTCTTTCTGTAAAGCCCATATCTAGAATGTCAATTAAAGAAATCCTTTCATTCAATGGTAGCGGGTAACTCTCCATATAAAATTCCTCCTTTAGAATTTAATTGTTTAATGCAGAAACTAGCGGCCACATCCTAACCTCCATACTTCTAGAATAGTGCAGGACTGGTTCATCTCCTTCCACCTGAATCCCTTGCTCAGACAACATAGTGTTTAAACGAATATCTGCCTCAGCCTGCTGTAATAGCCATCTCTCATGAAGGATGTCACAACGCAGCGGCTCCCCTTTTTTACTTAATGTATATAGGCAATAGCGCTCTGTAAGCCATTCTTCAAAGCTCCCTTCTTTTGCATAGAAGGAATCGGAGATAGGACGGTAGCTACATTCAAATCTGGCATTCACACCGTGCCGTCGCTTACTTGTATATTCTATAAACGAATCCCTTTTTTCTACCTTCATATCGGCATGCATATATGGTAAATGGTAAATCGTTTGAGCCACCTTCACTGCCAATAAGTTTTCTGCATCTAAGCTGAAGAAAAACACACCTGGTTTTCCATTTACTGTTACATACGTCCGGACATTTAACTCTGCAAAGCTATCAGTTCCCGGAACTCTTGGCGTTCCACGTAGTCTAATATTGGTCATATGAAAAGGAACAACACCAATCCACCCTTTCCCATTAAACGTATCTAAAGCGAGTCCATTAGGCACAAGCTGTCGTAATACGTTTATGTCGATGGAGTAATGCGCAAACAACAAGTCATTCCATGTCTGAGTCATTGTCCATGGTAACTTAGGCAATGGCCATGAACGATGACTAGCATCCCATTTATCTTTTTTGCTATTCATAACTTTTCTCCTCTTCCTTCACTAAATCTAATACTTCCCTTGGTAGTCCTAGCCTCGGAAAGTCAAAAACTATGTTGTGCTCTCGAGATTGCAAAAACCAAGTCGCCTGGTATGGGTTCATTCCAACCTTACTTGCACCCATTAGCTCATCGGATCCTCCGTCTCCTATATATAAACAATGCGCAGGCTCTACACCCAATCGCTTGCAAGCAGTTAAGTAGATGCCTGGATTTGGCTTACGCTCTTTACTTCATAAGAGAAAACGATATCATCAAAAAATGGTGGCAATAAGCTGGTATACCATCCTTCTATTTCCTCAGATGTACAGTTACTAATGAGTCCTATTTTAATATTTTTAGCTTTAAGGTTTTCTAGCATTTTTATAATCGAGTCATCAATATGCTCAAAAGCAACAGACTTCACATATACTCTTTGTTCGTGTATTACTTGGATAACTTCTTCATCAATCGGCAAACCATTTTCAGTTAAAATCTCTTTTAACACGCTGGGATGATCGGCAAAAGTTCCATCCATTCTGTCATTAACTCGCGCATGCCATTCGTGTCTGTAAAGCGCTTCTTCTATACCTAGCAATTCTACAGAATAACTTGCTTTCTTACTCCCCTTTTCCCATTCTGTAATAAGCGTCTCATACAAATCAAAAATTACCGCTTGAATCAAACAGCTCCCCCCCTACCTTTTTTATCGGTTATAGAAAAGCTTCTATAATTAATGAGTAAAAACCTTCCTAGATTGAGATTTCAAGCCAATTATTTTTATTTTGAAGAGCATTCATTTAGGGTATATAGAGAAGTGACTTAATAATAAGGGAGATGTTATTTAATGGGTAATAATTCCATGTTCGATTCATACACATTACCATCAGGAGTTACATTAAAAAATCGAATTTTAATGGCTCCCATGACTACTTATTCTTCGGAGAAAAATGGAGATATTTCTGAGGATGAACTCATCTATTATGCACGTCGTGCTAAAAGTGGAATTGGTGCAGTCATTACGGCATGTGCGTATGCAGAGCCACTTGGGGCGGGATTTCAATACTCAATAGGCGCGGAATCTGACGAGAGAATACCTAGCCTGCAAAAATTGGCGAGCGCTATTAAAGACAATGGCTCAAAGGCTATTTTGCAAATTTTCCATGCAGGTAGACAATCGAATTCTAACGTGTTGAAAGGAGAGCAACCAGTATCTGCAAGTGCTGTTGCAGCACCTCGCGACAATGCAGAAGTACCACGAGAAATGACAGAGGAAGAGATTGAAAAAACGATTGCCTCTTTTAAAGAAGCAACCCGTAGAGCCATTGAAGCAGGCTTCGACGGAGTAGAAATACATGGGGCGAACACTTACTTAATTCACCAGTTCTTCTCTCCACATTCCAATCGTAGAACTGACAAATGGGGTGGGAACCTAGAGAAGCGTATGACATTTCCGTTGGCAATTGTAGATGCGGTTCAAACTGCTGCTAACCAGTATACAAAGGAGCCATTTATAATAGGCTATCGCTTTTCTCCAGAGGAATATCAGGATCCAGGATTCACAATGGATGATACATTAAAGCTTTTACGTGTATTGGCTGAAAAAGACCTTGATTATCTTCACGTGTCTCTCGGGCACTTCTTTGGATCTTCTAATAGAGACGAAAGTGATACTACACCACGTATTGAACTTATTCAGGAGGCGATAGGCGACAAGGTACCTGTGATTGGTGTTGGAACTTTGGAATCTAGAGAAGACATTGAAAAAGCATTACAGGTTACACCTCTTGTTGCAATCGGGCGCGCATTAGTAACTGACCCCGAGTGGTTTTCTAAAATGGAAAAAGGAGAGGATGACTCCATCTTCCCAGCTGTTTATGTAAGCAAAAAAGAGGAGTTAGATATCCCTAATCCATTATGGGATAAAATCATGCAAGTGAAGGGTTGGTTTAAAGTAGCCGACTAATATTTAAAAATGGCTCCGGAGATTAAATCTCTAGAGCCATTTTTCACTTCATATAAAACAGACCGCCATTAATAATTTCTATTCCCACGCGAGCTGCATACTGTTCCTCAAGAGCCTTTTTTTCCATCTCATAGCATTCAGGCTTGTCCTCCACACCGTCATAGAAATACTCCAGAACTTCCAGACTCCTCCGTAAACGTTCCTTTGCCTCTTCAGCCCAAGTATGATCGTCATTAGCAATTACTCCATCAATGATTGCATCCAGACGCTCTAAGCCACGTAAAGGCTTTATAATATAAGGCAGGTTAAAAACATTGTCAGGCATAGCCACATCGAAGCTAATCTCTTTTATCGATTCGTGGAAATCCTCTCGAACAATTCCTGTCATTAGGTTTATCCCTAGAGAATAGAACGTTTCCTTCGTTTGATCACTATAATAGGTCACCTTGTAGTTTACCCCAAGCCATGGAGTAAAGATCACTTGCGTATCACTTTTAACTTTTTCGTACATATGGACGAAGGAGCCAAGGTCTTGCACAGCCTTGAACATTTGACTAAGCCTGTTGGAGCCAAAGTGAATAACCTCTCCCTTGACGTCTTCCTTTAGCTTTGTTTTATCTGTTATAAAGGTAAGCTGCATTGGACTTGGCTCAGTGCCAGTTGCTTCTACATACTGCCAATAATACGGACGGTTCATCAGCTTTTTATCCATCTCTTCTGTCAATTGAACAACAACGTAATGGTCATTTTCGCTTAGAATAGGACAATTATTTTCTTTAAAAAATTGAAGTAAAAAGTCGTGAACTTGTTTTGGGTACATGCATACCCTCCTTCCCTACCCTGTTTGTACTATATTGTTTTTTTATAGGTCGTTAATATATCGTCTAGTTCACCGACTACTTTTTCAAATACATCGATTTTCGTGTAAAGCAGATCTAGAATATGTTGCTCAATAGTGTCCTGAATAGCTAAATTATATATATGGACATCATGCTCCTGCCCTAACCTGTGGACACGCCCTATTCGTTGCTCCAGCTTCATCGGGTTCCACGGAAGATCGTAGTTAATTACATGGTGACAAAACTGAAGGTTAATCCCTTCTCCACCCGATTCAGTAGCTATTAACACCTGTGCCTGCTCCTTGAACAAGTGCTTCATCCAATCACGCTTGTTCTTATTGAACTTCCCGTTGAATAAAACGCTCGTAATTCCTTTTGTACTTAAATACCATTGCAGATAAATTTGGCTTGCACGATATTCGGTAAAAATAATGACCTTGTCATCTGCCTCAGCAATAATCTCGTAAGCCTTCTCCGCCTTCGAGTTTACCTCTAAAGACATGAGCTTTTCCATCAAGTTTTGTACATAAGTAATTTCTTCTTGATTCGTACACTTTTCAACCATGTTGTTAAGCGTCAAACAAGTTGCTTCCTTGCTGCTACACATTTCTTTTTGAAGTGTAATCATAGAAAAAGCACCAGAAAAGACGGAGGAAATATTTTTTAAATCAGAAATCATTTCATAGACTTCCTTTTCCTCTTTCGTAAATTCAATTGGAATGATTTTCACCTGACGAGTTGTCCACTCAATCCCAGTATCCTGCCTTCTATTTCTTACCATTACCTGATTGACGAGCTCTCTTAAATACTCATCATGCTCTAAGCTATGCTTACTTGCAGAAAACGACTCCTGAAATGTCTCGTAATTACCCAAATGACCTGGCTTCAATAAAGAAACAAGATAGAATAATTCAAATACATCATTTTGAACAGGTGTAGCTGTTAACAACAAGCAGAATTTCTTTTTCAACCCCTGGACGAATTCATATATTTTCGTTTTATGGTTTTTCAGCTTATGTGCCTCATCAATGATGATCATGTCATAATTTTGAGCATATATAAGCTCTTTATGCGGACTTTTTTTAGCTGTATCCATGCTCATGATGACAATGTCATTGTGGTCAAGGGAGTAACTCTTTTTGTATGGAATGGCAGGTATATGAAATTTAAAATTCATTTCCTCCACCCATTGATTAATCAAGGAAGCAGGGGCAAGTATCAAAGCTTTTTTTACTAGTCCTCGCACCATATACTCTTTTAATATCAAGCCTGCTTCAATCGTTTTACCAAGACCTACCTCATCCGCTAAGATTGCCTTTCCATTCATCCGCTCGATCACTGTCCGAGCAACCTCTAATTGGTGGTTTAATGCTTGAAGATTTGGTAAATACTTTGGAGACTGAAGTCCCGTAAACTCTGTAATCAAATTATTTTTTACTATGTCATAACTCATATTATAAAGATTCCAATTATCCCATGGCTCTTCATTTTCTAATCTTTTTGTAAAGCCTTCCTTCCAGGAAGACGATCTTTCAATCAACATAAAAAAACACCTCACAGCAAATCATTTTTCTTAGATTGCCCAAATGTGAGGTGTGTATGATTTTTTTGAAGAATATTACTATAAAAAGAATTTTCCAATGAACCTTTAAAGTATACAAGTCTTCGTAATTCCTCATAAATGTGTAGTGGGACCGTCCGATTATTTGTGCTGACCGACCGATTATTATTAGATTTAATCATTTGCTCGATATTAATGGAATGTTAAAATGACTTTTCGTAAAGATTACCACCTGGACTTTACATCTTCTAATTGCTAGGTGTAGAAGAATGTGTCATTTGAGAGGAACACAACCAAAGATAGGTTAAAATGTCTTCTATCAGAAAAAAGAGGTTGCATATTTTTTTTAGACATGGTATATTATATCTTGTCTTGTTGCTTTAGAAGTAACATTTTACGGAGGAATACCCAAGTTCGGCTGAAGGGATCGGTCTTGAAAACCGACAGGCGGGTCATACCGCGCGGGGGTTC
>NZ_CALIED010000069.1:0-5230 GCF_938022135.1 uncultured Psychrobacillus sp. | reverse complement strand
GAAAAATCAATTCTACTCTCTGTTCTAAGATTTCTTTGCATTATAAATCAACCCTCCCTTTAAAATAGCCAATAAAAAAAGGTATCGGAGTTAATCTCCCGATACCTTTTCTCACATTCATAAATAAAATTTATTTATTATCTTTATACTCAATTTCTTGACCATCCTCGTAAAGAATCTCTAGGTCAAATTCAGTATAGTCACTGATTCCAAATGCTGTATTAACCTTTTCTATTACTTCTTCCTTAGTCATATCTTTTGTTAAAGCTAAGTCAGTAAAAATTGGCTTTAAGAATTCGTAAGCTTCATCACCGTGAAGTTTTTGAGAATCTAATGAATTTACATACTCTGCTTCCACTCCGTTGGTTTCCACTTCAAAGGAAGCTTCTACTGCATCTCGCTGTTCAGCAGTATCAATATCTAAATCAAAAGAAGTAAAACCAAACTCGCTTTCTGCTGCTTCAGTGGTAGGCGGATCGCTTACCTCCTCCTTGTCTCCACATGCCCCTAAAAGAAGAGCCGATGATAAAAAAATGCTACTTAATACTTTACCTTTAGTACTAATCATAATAAGTCACTCCTTACTAATTTATTGCTATTACTATTACTAGCATTGTCTAGAAAATGTTTTCTTAAACATTAGTAAGAATTATCCTGGATATCGTTTATCTGTTGCGGAAGTATTTTTAGTCTTACTATGGTTACTTTCATCTTTTACTTTTTGATTTAATTCCTCCATAGGAATGGGATCTACATTTTTCATCGCTTCATCTCTATCAAAGATACTTTCCTTTTCAGTGTCTAGAAGATCAGGATTGTCTAATATACGTCCAGGAATATCTTGTTTTTCTGAATCCTTATGGTTTACGTTATGGTCATTTACATTCTTTTTGTCCATTTTTATCCACTCCTTCTTCGTTTATTTATGTATATCCTTTTTGACAATCACTAAACATTTTCGACATGTTTCGCCAGGATAACTGAACTAAAAGACCTAATAGTATATATTTAGCACTATTTTTACAAAATAGGGGTTTTTTTTATTTTTTTCATCAAAGCATGAAATAAACTCGTAAGAATCATACTCCTTTAGATTTATCACGATTTTCTTTACAAAAACAATCATAAATACCTAACCCTTTATCAATCAAATCCAAGACTATGAAATTACTAAAAAAACAAAATAGTGCGACATATCGATTATTTTCCTTCCATATCTTCTATTCACACGTCTCACCTATACTCTCTCACTCTATTTTAAATGTTCTGAATATATGGTAAGTTCTAGTAGATATATTAAACATATTTAAGAGGAGGAAAAGGGATTGGGAATTAAGAAAAAAACTACTATTCTAGCTGTGGTAACATCGCTAATGTTTAGCTCTGCATCATTAGGATTAGCAAGTCCTGTAGCTGCAAAACAGATAGAAAAATCTATCACCAATACTCAAGTGCAGAAAACACCAAGAGTACCGGAGAGGCTACGAGTTCCAGAGAATCCTAGCGAAAAGGTGCGAATCATTGTGGAACTGGAAAAGGCTCCAGCCATTGAGACAGCAACCAAAAAAGGGGTTTTATACAAGAACCTATCGAAATCTGAAAGAAAATCAGTTGAATCTGCTATTGAAACCGATCAACGTAATGTAAAAGACAAAGTTAAAAGAGTTTCAAAAAACATACAATATAAAGAAGAGTTTACTGCAATATTTAATGGATTCTCTGCTGAAGTAGATGCTAGAGACGTTGCAGGGATTGGCCTAATTGATGGTGTCAAAAGAGTCTATGAATCTACAGAATATGACCGCCCCAAAATAACACCTCAAATGGTGCATTCTAAGGAACTTGTACAAGCCCAATTGGCTTGGGAGAAATATTCCTTTAAAGGGGAAGGTATGGTTGTTGGTGTCATCGATACAGGAATAGATCCTAACCACCGTGATATGGTCCTATCGGATGAAAATACGGGAGAGATTACTTCTGCAGAAGTAAATGCGTTATTAAATGAGGGATCTATTGAACCTGGTTTATTTTTCACTCCAAAGGTTCCATTCGGTTATAACTATATGGATGAAAATACAGAGATTCGAGACATTGGTCCTGATGCTTCCATGCACGGAATGCACGTATCCGGTACAGTAGGTGCTAACGGAGATGAAGAAAATGGCGGTATTAAGGGGGTTGCCCCAGAAGTGCAGCTTCTTGCACTGAAGGTATTTGGTAACGACCCATTATTCCCTTCTACTTATGGAGACGTTTATGTAAAGGCAATGGATGATGCAATTAAACTTGGCGCGGACGCGTTAAACATGTCCCTTGGTTCAACTGCAGGATTTGTAAATAGTGAAAGTCCTGAACAGCAAGCAGTAACTCGCGCGCAAAATAATGGATTACTTGTAGCTATCTCTGCCGGTAATTCTGACATGTTTGGCTCAGGCACTTGGTATCCATATGCTTCTAACCAAGATTATGGTTTAACAGGTTCCCCTTCTGTTTCAGAAGATTCATTTGGAGTAGCTTCCTATGAGAATGATTCCATAACTGCTTCTAGCTTCCAATATGCTTTTGATGGAACTGATGCTGGACGAGCAATGTTCTTACTGGCAAATGATAAGGAGCCTGCTGATTTACCTGGCGATTCCTATGAGGTAGTTGAAGCTGGTTTTGGTACACCAGAGGATTTTGCTGGTAAAGATGTAGCTGGCAAATTTGCTTTAGTTTCTCGTGGTAGTATTTCATTTGTCGAAAAAGGCTTAAATGCTCAAGAAGCAGGCGCAGTTGGAGTTATTGTATATAACAATGCTGCAGGAACTATTAATATGGCTTCCGACCCTGCGATTCGTATTCCGTTTATGTCTGCACTACAAGCTGACGGACTAGCTATCAAAGCTGGAATTGATGCTGGCCAAACAGTAACCGTTTCATTTGATGGTAAATATATTGATACACCAAACCCTACTAAAGGTAAAATGAGTTCATTTACTTCTTGGGGTCCAACACCTAACTTAGATTTTAAACCAGAGATTACTGCTCCAGGTGGCAATATTTTCTCTACATTGAACGATGATAATTACGGATTAATGAGTGGTACATCCATGGCAGCTCCACACGTTGCAGGTGGTACCGCATTAGTATTAGAGCGTGTAAATGAAGAATTTGGACTAACTGGCGCAGAACGTGTTCAATTCGCTAAAAATCTAATGATGAATACAGCTAAACCAATTGAGTTAAAAGCTGGTGAATACGTATCTCCTCGTCGTCAAGGTGCTGGAATTATGCAACTTGCTAATGCTTTAGAAACGGATGTCTTAGTTACTAATAGTGCAACTGGCGAAGCTAAAGTAGCATTAAAAGAAATTAGTGGAAATCAATTTAACTTCTCTTTAAAAGCTAAGAACTATAGCAATGAAGCAAAAACTTATAATGTAGATGTACAATTACAAGTAGACCGTCCAGTTAACGCTGGAGCTAACTATGTAACGATTCCAAATAACGAAACTTATGGTTCTTATGTTTTAGAAGAATCAGATGCTGATGTGTCAGCACCTACGACTGTCACAGTTCCTGCAAATGGAGAAACTACTATTCAGGTATCAGTAGACGCTTCTAACTCTGAGTGGTTAAAGCAATACTTCTCTAATGGGTACTTCATCGATGGATTCGTGCGTTTAGTCGATCCTTCTGAAGAAACTTCTGGAAATGTGCCATTAACTGTTCCATTCTTTGGTTTTAATGGATCTTGGGATGATGCTTCTATTTTTGATGAATTCCTTTGGGAAGATTTAACGTACTGGGGATTCCAAGGGTTAGCTGACGATAAAGGGAACTTTATCAATGGGTCTACTTTGAATGAAGAGTTTGATCCTACTAAATTTGCTTTCTCCCCTAACGGAGATGGAACTTTAGACAAAGTAATTCCTGTATATTCACTAATGCGTAACGTCAAGGATCTTCAAATTAATGTGTTAGATGCAAATGGGAAAAAATTACGTACCATTCGCACGGAAAAATATTTAAGAAAACACTATATTTCTACTAACGCATATACATTCTCGAATGCTAATGCATGGGACGGTATGATTAACGGTAAACCTGCTGCAGATGGGCAATATAAGATTCAGCTACGAGGAGTTATCGATTATGCAGGTGCTGAGTGGCAAACTATTGAGTACCCTATCATCTTAGATACAAAAGCTCCTACAGCTGAAATTGCATTTGACTTAGAAACAAAAACACTTACTGTAGCTAATGCAAGCGATCAAGGTGTTGGAATTGATCGTATTGAAGTGTACTTGAATGATGAAGAAATTACAGAAGCAGCAACACTTGAAAGCTATGTAATAGAACAGGCTAAAGCTGGAGATAAGGTAACCGTTAAAGTATGGGATATCGCTGGTAACTCAACAGTAGAAGAAATTACTGTAGAGGAAGCACCTGAAACGGAACCGGCTCCAGAGAAAGAAACAAAAGAACCTGTAATCTACATCCAATCACCTGAGTTTTTCGGTTACTATCAAACAGGTGAAGTGTTAGTTCAAGGTACAGTGGAAGACGATTCTAAGATTAAATCATTAAAGATTAATGGTGTACCAGCTAGTTCATTTGACGGTAAAGCATTCTCTCATACGCTATCCTTTAAAGACGGGGTACAAAGTGTGAACGTAGAAGCTATAGACGAATTTGATAATAAAATGGCTATTACTCGCAAAATTATTGTAGATAGTAAAAAACCGACTGTAGAAGCAGTTAAAAAATCTCTTCCAAAAGGTAAATTAGATGCGGATGCAGAAAATCCTGTCATCCAAGTTAAGGTTGGAGATAACTTTGATGAAGTTCGCCTATATCTAAATGATAGCGAAGTCTTCTATCGACCAGTTTCGTCACCATATGCAATGAATGGCTATAGCGAAACGATTGACGTAGAACTACCTTTAGAGCCAGGTAAAAATGAATTTGTTTTAAAAGTAGTAGATTTAGTAGGCCATGAAACTACCCAAACTATAACAGTAGAAAAGAAAGAGAATGGTAAGGGCAATGGCAATGGTAACGGGAACGGGAACGGGAACGGCAATGGAAATGGCAATGGTAAAGGAAATGGAAAGAAGTAGTTCTTCCTAGTCTCTAGTCCTTAAGGCTTTCACAAACCTTCCCACACAAGAAAAGCGCAACCGCCTATCCCTGCCCCGACAGGCAAATGGAGAAAAGCGAGGAGGCAGTTCCTCAGCCACCGGAG